>NZ_JBGLYV010000144.1:0-11465 GCF_047304225.1 Pseudomonas sp. Pseusp3
GAATTGGCCCAGCCATCCCCGGCGTTCTGCCGAACCAACACCATCCCAAAAATCAGCTCGGTGCATAGCCGACGGTCTCAGCGACTGAGCTTGCTAATCTTTGAACCCTGCAATCCCACCCCAGCCATTAAGCCCTTTTGATCAAAGATGAACGCATAGATATCAGACTGAATCGTTGAAGTAGTCAGCGACTTGGCCATGCCTGCATCTTCGACCACGATGCTTGGACCCACGCCGACCTCAAACCCACTGCCAGTTTTCAGATCCTGCAACGCAGAATCACTCATGAAGAACATCACGTACCCAAACCTCTGCACGCCTGCCTGAAGGCCGTATGAGGCTGCTGTAGTCGAGTAGTACCCCGTGACTTTGCCGTTCTCGATCAATTCGCCTTCGCCATGGTGAGCGCCGGCGATGAACCCCGCTTTCACCACATCCGGGAAAACGAGGATACCCTTGGCTCGCTGCGCCAGGGCGCGGGATTTCGGTGTATTGGTGTACAAACTCTGTAACGCCGCTTTCGCTTCCTGGTCCATCGCAGCGTCCACAGCCTTTGTACCAGAGGCGGAAGTTGATTGATCCATTTGGCAGCCCGCAGTGATTGCGAGGATTGAAATCATTGCCATCATTCGAAGGTATTTGATCATGAGAAATACTCCGTTTCTGCACTTGCCGTTGAGGAGCCTGAGTGATCACAGTCGCTACGGATCAAAAACTGACGGAGCTGACCTTTATTGTGTCGCTACTCACAGACAATAGACTTTAATCCTGATACGTGATTGGTCAAATGCTATGCAGATGCATGTTCAAATCAGCTCAATAGCGGTGTTGCACTCAGTTCTTTCAACCGCCAGGCCTCCTTGCCTCGAAAGTCCGTCCAATCCAGGACAACCGAAATTTACCTTCCTCCGGCGTCCTGCCGACTGAACACAATCCATCTTTCGCAGTAGTGAACCATCAAAAAATCGCTGGTAGTCTCGCCGCCACGTTCGCTCGACATTAAGGGATGTAGGCGAAAATAGAAGCCCCGTGGCCGCGAACCTACGGGGCTTTGCTTTTACTGTCTGGAGCTATGCTGACCTCATACCCGAGGAACTGTTATGCCAAATTCTGACCTACTCCCTTCCCTGCTTTTCAAAATCAACGAAAACCAGCTTGCCCTTGAGGCTGCAACTCTTGATCTCTCCAACTGGGTCGAGCAACGCGAGTCAGCTGAGGTCGCCGAAAACGTGCGCTGCGCTCTGGAAGCAATTGACCGCAATGAAGAGTTCATCAAGATGACGCTCGCGCTGTTGATGGCGCCGGAGTGACTGCAATCGGTTGTGGATTCAACCGGTCGATGCGACACAACTAAATTCTGTGTGAGCAGAAGGAGTGTTGCAGATGAAGCAGAGACCTCTTTTCTATTCGTATCCAGGAGGGCTGCGCTTTGAACTTTCCGAAACCGGCTGGGTGATAGAGCAGTTCCTTTCGGCACTGCGAAAATCAACGAAGATTTGCAGCGATATCTTTGTTGGTGAAACGACACTTGTTGCTTGCCTACGCATTCACTCCGCAAGCAATCCATTTGCTCATCGTGCCGCGATTCACGCTCTTCGATCTGCTGGCATTGACATACCCACTGAACGGTCAGTCTGGAGCGAGGAAATAGATCCAGGTGAGTGGTACTGCGAAAATGAGCCGGAGCATTGGATCAACGTGGCATTTGAAGCGCCTGTGATCCCGCTTCAAGCAATTCTTTGGTGTGCATTGGCTAAAGACTTCGCCGTGATACAGCCTAAGCCCGGATGTGATTTCTATCTGTTCAATTTGAAAAAACGCATCATGGCTTTTCCATATGACGATAGGGGCATGGATGTGGTTGGCCCCAATACACGCCTGCTCTTACAGTTGTACCGCCATCATCATGCATAGACATGATCGTATCTGCATCCCTTGCGACTGCCCCTTTCTGAGACAGTTGTACGGGTTCGATACAACCCCTTCACGTCCGTAACTGCCTGGGTGTCTGCCGACAAGAGCCGAGCCCGGTTCCCACGACACTTCCCCATGGCTGGCACACCCGTTGCACCAGGGTCACGAACAAGACCCACAACAACGAGGCTTCACCCATGGACCATCTTCTGCTGCATCCCAAGACCGTCGAATTCCTTGCCAGGCAACCGCGCATGTTGATCGGCGCCGAATGGATGTTTGCTTCCAGCGGCGCGACCATGGCCGTGCGCAATCCGGCTACTGCCAACCTCTTGCTGGAAGTGCCATCCGCTGACCATGTCGATGTGGACCACGCCGTACAAGCCGCGCGCCGTGCCTTCGACGACTCCCCCTGGAGTCGCATGCGCCCGCGTGAGCGGCAAAACCTGCTGTGGCGTCTGGCCGAACTCATCGAACGCGATGCCCAGGTAATCGCCGAACTCGAATGCCTGAACAACGGCAAGAGCGTGCAGATGGCCCGCCTGGTGGACGTGCAATTGTCCATCGACTTCCTGCGCTACATGGCTGGCTGGGCGACCAAAATCTCGGGCAGTACTGTGGATCCGTCTCTGCCGCTGATGCCCGATTCTGACTTCCACGCCTTCATCCGTCGTGAGGCAGTAGGTGTGGTCGGCGCCATCGTTGCCTGGAACTTTCCCTTCATGCTGGCGTGCTGGAAACTTGGCCCGGCCTTGGCCACCGGTTGCAGCCTGGTACTCAAGCCGGCCGACGAGACACCGGTCAGTGCGCTCAAGCTGGCCGAACTGGTACTGGAGGCTGGTTATCCCGCCGGCGTGTTCAACGTGGTCACGGGAACCGGGCTCAATGCCGGTGCTGCCCTTACCCGCCACCCCGGCGTGGACAAGCTCACGTTCACCGGCTCCACCGAAGTGGGCAAGCAGATCGGCAAGACGGCCATGGACAACATGACCCGCGTTACCCTGGAACTGGGCGGCAAGTCCCCCACCATCGTCCTCGCCGATGCCGACCTGCAGCAGGCCGCCGCCGGCGCTGCCAACGCCATCTTCTTCAATCAGGGCCAGGTATGCTGCGCAGGTTCGCGCCTGTATGTGCAGCGCAAGCACTTCGACCGGGTGGTGGGTGACATCGTCGATGTCGCCAATGGCATGAAGCTCGGCAACGGCCTCGATCCGAGCGTGGACATGGGGCCGCTCATCTCCGCCAAACAGCAGGACCGGGTGCACCACTACATCGAGATGGGCCGCGAGTCGGGCGCCACCATCGCCTGCGGTGGCGAGAAATCTGGCCCCGGTTACTTCGTCAAACCCACGGTGATCGTCGACGTCGACCAGACACATCGCCTGGTCCAGGAGGAAATCTTCGGCCCGGTGCTGGTGGCAATGCCCTTCGACGATATCGACGAAGTCGTGCGGTTGGCCAACGACAACCCCTACGGCCTGGGGGCGAGCATCTGGTCTAACGACTTGGGGGCGGTACATCGCATGATCCCGCGCATCAAGTCGGGCTCGGTGTGGGTCAACTGCCACAGCGCCCTCGACCCGGTACTGCCCTTTGGCGGCCACAAGCTTTCCGGTGTCGGCCGCGAAATGGGTGCGGCGGCCATCGAGCATTACACCGAACTGAAAACCGTCATGATCAAACTTTGATTCCCCCTTTCAGGTCGGGGCCGTCTCACGCGGCCTCTGCCTGTTTTTTATTCCGGGCGGCTCGCCCTTCACTGCTTTCGAGGAAACCACCATGCCGAAATATGTCATCGAACGAGATATCCCTGGAGCCGGAAAGCTTTCGGCGCAAGAGCTCCAGGCGATCTCACAAAAATCGTGTGCCGTGCTTGGCACCCTGGGGACACAGATTCAATGGCTGCACAGTTATGTGACGCAGGACAAGATCTACTGCCTGTACATCGCGCCGAACGAGCAACAGGTTCGCGAGCACGCCGCGCAGGGCGGCTTCCCGGCCAACCGCGTGTCCGAAGTGGTTGAAATCATCGACCCGACCACCGCCGAATAAAGCGTCTGCGTGAACAAGGCTGTCGCCCCGCTGGAGCGCAGCCTTGCTCACAGCATCAACCTTCCTCCATGCCTTTGAGCTTGCGGTACAGCGTCGCCCGGCCGATACCCAGGCTGCGCGCTGCCGCCGAGAGATTTCCGCCGTTGGCTTCCACCGCCGCCTTGATGGCACGCAGTTCGGTGGCATGCAAGGTCGTCCGCTCCTGAGAATGCGGTGTGTCAGGATCCACTTCGGTCTGAACGGTACAGGTTTCCAGGACCTCATCCGGCAAGTGCTGCAAGCCAATTTCCCCTTCATTTTCCGCCAGAGCGGCTGCCAGACGCAGGGTTTGGTAAAGCTGTCGGATATTGCCTGGCCAGCGGTAGGCCAACAGCGCCTGCAGCGCCTGGTTGCTCAGTTGAACCGGCTGGTGTGCGGAGGTTTCAGCGCGCAGCAAATGGCCGATCAGTGCCTGAAGGTCACTGCGTTCGCGCAGGGCTGGCAGGGACACACGCAGGCCGTTGATGCGGTAGTAAAGATCCTCTCGAAAGCCCCGGTTGTCCGTGAGTTGTTTGAGGTCGCGGTGGGTGGCACAGATCAGCGCGCAATCGACCTTGATCAACTGGCTGCTGCCAAGACGGCTCAGGCTGCGCTCTTGCAAAACACGCAGCAGCCGCCCCTGAAGCTCCAGGGGCATGTCGCCGATCTCGTCGAGAAAAAGCGTGCCCTTGTGGGCGTCTTCGATCTTCCCGCTGGCGCCTCCCTTGCGGCTACCGGTAAAGGCACCTTCAACGTGGCCGAACAGCTCAGCCTCGATGAGGCTGGCCGGGATGGACGAGCAGTTGATCGCGACGAAGGCCTCGCCAGCACGGTTACTGCCTTCGTGCAACAGTCGGGCGAAGACCTCCTTGCCGGTGCCGGTTTCGCCGTTGACCAGCACCGGGATGTCGTGGGCGAAGGCCTTGCGTGCGCGGGTCAGGGCACCCTGCAAGGCAGGATCCTCCAGACAGGGCCTGGATTGCGGCGCTGGAGGCTGTTCGGCGACGATGGCCGGCAGGAACTTCGCAGGCTCGCGCCGCGCCGGTTTCTGGCCAGGCGTCATGGTGATGCAAGCGTGCAGCTCGCCGTTATGGTGGCTGCGCAGACGCAGCGGTGCGCTGAGGTCGTGACGGCGGTAGCAGGCGGAATGGATGAAGGGCATGTCGAACAGCTCGGAGAAATCCAGGCCGATCTGGATTTCTCCGAGCTTCAACAACTGACCGGCGATGCGGTTGGCGCACCGTAGCTTGCCGGCCGGGTCGAAAGCCAGCAGCCCCTCCATGGGCGTTCCAAGGATGTCCAGGCGGTGGTGCACATGCACCAGCAGCACCTCCCCAAGCTGGGCGAACATGCGGTTTTCTATGGCACGGGCGGCAAACACCAGGGACTCCAGGGTGTAGATCGAAGGTGCCCCCTGCTTACTGCTCGCATCCAGGACACCGACGATGCTGCCGTTCAGACCGAAGATCGGCGTGGCCAGGCAGGAAAACTGGCGTGCCTCTTCCAGATAGTGTTCCTCGCCGACGAAAAAAACCGAATCGCATTCGGTCAGCACGCAACTGGGCGCGGTAGTACCGACATTCTGCTCGGAAATCTGTGCGCCAACCCGGAAGACCTGGTTCAACTCACGATTCTCTGTGTTGCGTCGGCCCAGGCTGCTGATTACCACGCCTTCCAGATCAAGGCACGCCAGCACCCAGTCCTTGGGCGACAGGGCCGCGTGCAGTTGTTCCATTTCAGGAGTGGCACAACTCAACAACAGGCGATTGCTTTCGGCGATCTGCGAACTGCTGGCGACGACCGGCGCTTCGAAAAGCAGGTTGTCGCGATGACATATTCCGTAGTTCCGCGAACGCTGCCACGAGCGTTCGACAACTTGGGAATCGACGAATCGTTTGCGCGAAGGAGGCGTCTCAGAGGGGTGGCTGATTTTGCGCATGGCAGGCATCTCGCGGGCGGGTGTCTCGAACTGGGTCGACCTGACCCCAAGCCACTGTCTCAGTTTGAGTCAGCGATACAGCGGGACAACCCCCGCGCTTGCATCGATCACTTTTAATGTTATTCATATTATTGATTTATATGAAGTTTTTCACCAAACAGAAAAACTGGCACAGGCCCTGCTCAATGACATCACCAAGCCGGACATCCCCTCCGGCCTGGCGTTAATCATAAACAAAAACAATAAAGGTGATGTCATGAAAATGAGCACAGGGCCGGCTCGCGCCAACCCGGGCCGGTTATCGCGCGAGCTTCTTCAAGCGCATCTGTTGCACGCTTCGCTGTTTAGCCTGATGGCCGGTTTTTCCTGCGGCGCCCTGGCCCTGGATGTCGATGCCGGCGATTACACCGCGCTTCCCAAGGACACCAACCTGGGACTGCTTTATTACCAACATGCCGAACGCAATGCGCTCTATGCCGATGGCCACAAGGTGCCGATCCATGCCGGGCTGGATTCGGATATCGGTATCCTGCGTGGCGTGCATTTCATGCAGTTGGGCGATTACATCGTGGATCCACAGTTTCTCCTGCCATTCGGCAACCTGCGGGCCAGGGACGACCTGAAGGACCTGGGCAGCGACAGCGGCATCGGCGACCTGATCCTTGCCGCTACCGTCTGGCTGGTGAATGAACCCGAAAAACGCCGCTACTTCGGCATCACCCCTTTTCTCTTCGTGCCCACCGGCAGCTACGACAAACACAACGCGATCAACTTGGGCGAGAACCGCTGGAAGTTCACGTTGCAGAGCGGCTACATCACTGGGCTGACCGACAAGCTGACCCTCGATCTGGTGGGCGATGTAACGCTTTTCGGCCACAACAATGACTACGGCAGCGCAGGCGTTACCCAAAAGCAGGATCCGCTCTACCAGGGCCAGGCTTTTCTACGCTACAACTTTACCGAACGCTTCGATGTACGCGCCGGAGTATCGAAACTCTGGGGCGGCGAAAGCGAAATCGCCGGGCTGGACATGGACGACAAACCCGGCACCAGCAAATACACCGTGGGCACGTCCTACTTCGTCACGCCGAGCACCCAGCTGATGGTCAATTACGGCCAGGACATGTCTGTGGACAATGGCTTCAAAGAGGAAAGGCGAATCAATCTACGCCTCCTGCAACTGTTCTAGCTTTCACGCGTTCGCGCGCACAGCACGCAAAACGATCTACCTACAACAAGCACAATAGGACTCTTGCGTAATGATCAAGACGCAGTCAGCACCTCTGAAAATCGCCAGCCTTGCCCTGGTTCTGCTGGCCCCGATGGTCGGCGCCACCCCGGTCGATCAAGCCGCCATCGTCGCCAGCGAGAACGACGGCAGCCAGTGGCTCAGCCACGGTCGTACCTATGCCGAGCAGCGCTTCAGCCCGCTCAAGCAGATCACCGAACAAAACGCCGATCAATTGGGCCTGGCCTGGCATCTGGACCTCGATAACCACCGGGGCCTGGAAGCAACGCCGCTATTCTCGGACGGCGTGCTTTATGCGTCTCTGTCCTGGAGCCGCGCCATCGCCATCGACGTCAAGACCGGCAAGCAACTATGGTCCTTCGACCCGCAGATTGATCGCGGCAAAGCCCGCGATGCCTGCTGCGATGCAGTCAACCGCGGTGTCGCACTGTGGAACGGCAAAGTCTATATCGGCACCCTCGACGGCCGTCTTATCGCCCTTGACGCCAAGACCGGTCAGCAGGTGTGGAGCCAGCAGACAACCGACAACAGCCTGCCCTACACCATTACCGGTGCGCCACGGGTGGTCAAAGGCAAGGTGATCATTGGCAACGGCGGCGCCGAATATGGCGTACGCGGCTACTTTTCTGCCTACGACGCCGAAAGCGGAAAAATGGAATGGCGCTTCTACACTGTGCCGGGCGACCCAAACAAACCCTACGAGCACCCGGAGCTGGCCGAGGCAGCCAAGACCTGGACCGGTGACCAGTACTGGAAGTTTGGCGGTGGCGGCACCGTGTGGGACAGCATGGCCTACGATCCGCAACTCGACCTGCTCTACATCGGCACCGGCAACGGCGGCCCCTGGAACCGCAATATTCGCAGCCCGCGCGGCGGCGACAACCTCTACCTGTCATCGATCCTCGCCATCCACCCCGACAGCGGCCGACTGGCCTGGCATTATCAGGTCACCCCAGGGGACAGCTGGGACTTCACCGCCACCCAACAGCTGACCCTGGCGGAGCTGGACATTGCCGGCAAGCCACGCAAGGTCATCATGCAGGCGCCAAAGAACGGTTTCTTCTATGTTCTGGACCGCGAGACCGGCAAGCTGCTCTCCGCTGAAAAATTCGGCAAGGTGACCTGGGCCGAAAAAATCGACATGACGACCGGCAAGCCGGTAGAGGTCCCAGGTGCGCGTTACACCGACAAACCTGTCGTCATGTGGCCGAGCCCCTTCGGCGCACATGGATGGCATTCGATGTCGTTCAACCCGCAGACCGGCCTGGTGTACATCCCCTACCAGGAGATCCCGGGCGTCTACCGCAACGAAGGCAAGGACTTCGTAAGGCGCAAGGCATTCAACACCGGCGCCGGGTTCTCCGACACCACTGAAATTCCGCGTGAGGCTGTATCCGGTGCGCTGCTGGCCTGGGACCCGGTGAAGCAAAAAGAAGCCTGGCGCGTGCCCTATTCGCACTACTGGAACGGCGGCACCCTGAGCACCGCGGGCAATCTGGTCTTCCAGGGAACGGCAGACGGCAACCTCATCGCTTACTCTGCGGACAAAGGCAAGAAACTGTGGTCCTTCGGCGCCCAGACCGGCATCGTCGCGGCCCCCATCAGTTATCGTTTCGAAGGTGAGCAGTACATAGCCGTGATGGCGGGTTGGGGCGGTGTCGCGCCCCTGATCGGCGGTGATGCCGCTAATGCGCCGGGGATGGGCAACGTCAGTCGCCTGCTGGTGTTCAAACTCGGCGGCAAAGACTCACTGCCGCCATTGCCCGAAAAAGCGCAGGTCGTCAGCCGCATTCCGAAGCCGGTCGACGCATCCGCCACAGACCTCGCCGCGGGCCAGCAGATGTTCGGCACCTACTGCTCTGTCTGCCACGGCGTGGGCGCAGTCAGCGGCGGGTTGATTCCCGACCTGCGCAAGTCCGACGAGTCGCGGCGCAGCCTGTTCCAGCAGATCGTCCTTGATGGCGTGTTGAAGCCTTTGGGCATGCCTTCATTCAAAGACACGCTGGAGCCCGCCGATGTCGAGAAAATCAAGCAATACGTGATGAGCCGGGAGCACGCGGACTACCTCAAGGCACAACAGTCGGCCAAAGCCACGCCATGACCGCGCTTCGCTAACGCGATGACGGCGAGCCAGCCTGACCGGGCTCGCCGTCATGTCGAGCAAGGATGCGCAACAGCTTTTTGAGATGAACCATCCAACAATAGTGAGGAACTCGATCATGTGGACCAAACCTGCCTACACCGACCTGCGTATCGGCTTTGAAGTCACCATGTACTTCGCCAGCCGCTGACCCGCAAGCGTGGTGCTGTGCGCTGCTCCACTCCACAGGCATGGCACCGCATCAATTTGGCCCCGGTGCGCCGGGGCACTTTTTTTGCGCAGTCGCGCCCTGACGCGATTGTTTGTCGGAACAAATCATGTTTATCCAGATTCTAGGTTCCGCCGCCGGCGGCGGCTTCCCCCAGTGGAACTGCAACTGCGTGAACTGCGCAGGCTTTCGCGACGGCAGCCTGCGGGCCAGCGCGCGGACGCAATCGTCCATCGCGATTTCCGATGACGGCGTGAACTGGGTGCTGTGCAACACCTCCCCGGACATCCGCGCCCAACTCCAGGGCTTCGCCCCGATGCAGCCGGGCCGGGCCCTGCGCGATACCGGGATCGGCGCGATCATCCTGATGGACAGCCAGATCGACCACACCACCGGCCTGCTCATGCTGCGTGAAGGGTGCCCGCATCAGGTCTGGTGCACCGACATGGTCCACGAAGACCTGAGCAGCGGTTTTCCGCTGTTCACCATGCTGACGCACTGGAACGGCGGGCTGAACTGGAACCGCATCGAGCTCGATCAAAGCTTCACCATTCCCGCCTGCCCGAACCTGCGTTTCACCCCGCTGCCTCTGCGCAGCGCCGCGCCGCCGTACTCGCCGCACCGCTTCGACCCCCATCCGGGCGACAACATCGGCCTGATCGTCGAAGACCGGGGCACCGGCGGCAAGCTGTTCTATGCGCCGGGGCTGGGCAAGGTCGATGCGCCGCTGCTGGAGATCATGGCCGGCAGCGATTGCCTGTTGGTCGACGGCACCTTGTGGGATGACGATGAAATGCAGCGGCGTGGCGTCGGCACCCGCACCGGCCGGGAGATGGGCCATCTGGCGCAAAACGGCCCCGGCGGCATGCTCGAAGTGCTTGAACAACTGCCCGAACAGCGCAAGGTGCTTATCCACATCAACAACACCAACCCGATTCTCGACGAAGACTCGCCGCAGCGGGCGGAGCTGGAGCGGCGCAACGTTGAAGTGGCGTATGACGGCATGAGTATTGTGCTGTAGCGGATGGCCCCTTCGCGAGCAAGTCGGATCGCCGCACCGCCGCTCCCACATTGGGTCTATGGCGTACACAAAACCCTGTGGGAGCGGGCTTGCTCGCGAAGGCGTCCGCCCAGACACCAAAGAACCCACCGGATGTTCCCCGGAGAACCGCAATGATCGACACCCCGCTGTCCCCCGCCGAATTCGAAGCGGCCCTGCGCGCCAAGGGCGCCTATTACCACATCCATCACCCCTACCACGTGGCGATGTATGAAGGCCGGGCGAGCCGTGAGCAGATCCAGGGCTGGGTCGCCAACCGCTTCTACTATCAGGTGAACATTCCCCTGAAGGACGCGGCCATTCTGGCCAATTGCCCGGACCGCGAGATTCGCCGCGAGTGGATTCAGCGCCTGCTCGACCACGACGGTGCGCCCGGTGAGGACGGCGGCATCGAAGCCTGGCTGCGCCTGGGCCAGGCCGTGGGCCTCGACCCGGACCAGTTACGCTCCCAGGAGCTGGTGCTGCCCGGCGTGCGCTTCGCCGTGGACGCCTACGTCAACTTCGCGCGCCGCGCCCGTTGGCAGGAAGCCGCCAGCAGCTCGCTGACCGAACTGTTCGCCCCGCAAATCCACCAATCGCGCCTGGACAGCTGGCCCCAGCATTACCCGTGGATCGATCCGGCCGGCTACGAATATTTCCGTACGCGCCTGGGCCAGGCACGGCGGGATGTCGAGCACGGTCTGGCGATCACCCTGCAGCACTACACGACCCGGGAAGGCCAGGAGCGCATGCTGGAAATTCTCCAGTTCAAACTGGACATTCTTTGGAGCATGCTCGATGCCATGAGCATGGCCTACGAACTGAAACGCCCGCCGTATCACAGCGTGACCGGGGAACGGGTCTGGCACAAAGGAATCACCTTATGAGTTTCGATCGCAGCAAGACCCCGACCTGGCGCCCCGGCTACCGCTTCCAGTACGAGCC
>NZ_JBGLYV010000145.1:0-11450 GCF_047304225.1 Pseudomonas sp. Pseusp3
GGCAAGGACTATTTTACCCGGATCAGCGAAACCGACGAGGTGAAAACCCGGTTGGCGCAACTGGCTGCACGACGGGTGCGGGACGGTCAGATCGTGGTGTTCGATTCCGGCACCACTACCTTGCAGATCGCACGCTCGCTGCCGGCGGACATCGCCATCACCGCGATCACGGCATCGCCGATGACAGCCATTACCTTGTCCGAATACAAAGGCATCAAGGTGATCCTGGCTGGCGGCCAGCTCAACCCGGCAACGATGTCGGCCAGCGGCCACGAAACCCTGCGGCTGCTGGCGGGCATCAAGGCCGACCTGCTGTTTACCGGGGTCTGCGCGATCCACCCGCAGGTGGGCCTCAGTTCGCTGCACTTCGATGAAGTGCCGGTGAAACAGGCCATGCTCGACTGTGCTTCCCACGTGATTGCCGTGACCACGGCGGACAAGCTCGGCGCGGTGGAACCCTTTGTCGTCGCGCCTTGTCAGCGCGTGCACACGCTGATCACCGAGCAGCATGTGGCGTCAGGCAGTGTCGAGGACTACCGGGCGTTGGGGGTCGAGGTGGTGCAGGCGCAGGATTGAACACTTTTTTGTGTCCACCGAAGATCAAACTGTGGGAGCGGGCTTGCTCGCGAAGGCGGTGTGACTGCCGCTGAATATGTGTTGAATGTACCGACCCCTTCGCGAGCAAGCCCGCTCCCACAGGGATTGATGTCGAGCTCAAATATCGAGGCCGGTACAAACAACATCCATGTTGAATGTATTGGCCAGTAACCTCAGCGCAGTCGCTCAAGCATCTGGTAGTACCACATGCCGGCAGCGAGCATCGGGTTGCCCAGCAGGTCGCCCATGGGTACGCGGATGTGCTGGCAGGCAGCGAACGTGTCGAACTGCTCCAGCTGCCCGGTGATCGCCCGGCCCATGATTTCACCCATGATGTGGCTGGTGGCGATGCCGTGGCCGGAGTAGCCCTGGCAATACCAGACGTTGTCCGACAGCTTGCCCAGTTGCGGGATGCGGTTGATCACGATGCCCATCGCGCAGCTCCACTGGTAATCGATGGCCACGCCTTTGAGCGCCGGGAAGGTCTGCTCGATGCACGGGCGCAGCTCGGCGGCGATGTCGCGTGAATCCTTGCCGCTGTAGTTGGCGCCGCCACCGAACAACAGGCGACCGTCAGCGGTGAGGCGGTAGTAGTCGAGCACGAAACGGCAGTCGTAGACCGCCAGGTCTTCGGGGTTGATCTGTCTGGCCAGATCGCCCAGCGGCGCGGTAGTGACGATGCCGCCCATGGCCGGGAAAATCTTGCCCTTGAGCTTGCCCGGTTCCAGCTTGTGGTAGACGTCGCCGGCCAGCAGCACCTGACTGGCCTCGATGTGCCCGTGGGCGGTACGTACGCCCGGGCTCTGGTGAAGGCCATCGCCGTGGATGATCTCCAGCACTTCGCTGTTTTCGAAGATCAACGCGCCCAGGCTTTCGGCTGCGCGGGCCTCGCCGATGCACAGGTTGAGCGGGTGCAGGTGCATGTTGCGGGTGTTCTTGATCGCGCCGTGGTAGAGGTCGCTTTGCAACAGGTCGCGGACCTGGCTGCGGTCGAGCAGGCTGACTTCATCGCCCATGCCACGGCGCACGGCTTCCTCGTAGTCCTTGCGCAAGCCATCCATGTGCGCGGGCTTGTACGCCGCGTGCAGGTGGCCGTGCTTGAGGTCGCAGGCGATGCCGTACTTTTCCACGCGCTGGCGGATGATCTGGTGCCCGCGCCAGCGCAGGTTCCAGATGAAGTCGTCGACTTCATCGCCGATGGTGCGGCGCATCTGTTTGCGCATGGCTTCATCGCCCGAGAGACTGCCGGTGACCTGGCCGCCATTGCGCCCGGTGGCGCCCCAGCCGATCTTGTGGCTTTCGACGATGGCGACCTTCAGGCCTTTTTCCGCCAGCTCGACGGCGCTGGCCACGCCGGTGAAACCGCCGCCGATGATCACCACGTCAACCCGGTGCCGGCCTTGCAGCGTCGGGTAATCGGTGTCCTGGTTGAGGGTGGCGGTGTAGTAGGAATTGCAACGTTGAGTCATGTCGGTGTCCAGGCAAAATGGGGAGAAGCTCAATGCCGGTCAGGCGAACGCAGTCATGTGGGAGCGGGCTTGCTCGCGAACGCGGTGTGTCATTCGACATCAACGGTGAATGACACACCGCGTTCGCGAGCAAGCCCGCTCCCACAGGTTCTGTGTATGGCTGAGCAGGAGCGTAAGGAGGGAGCGCGCCGATCAGGCGGGCAGGGCGCTATCCGGCGGACGTGCGGAATGACGCAGTTTGGAACGGCGCAGGGCCATGGGCAGGTTGACGATGCGCTTCATGCAATGCCGTCCACGGCCAGCAGCGAGGTGGCCTGGAGCGAAATGTTCAGCAGGTGCTGTTCTGACGGCAAAGTACGCATGGCGCAGGTTTCCGGCGGCGCAAATCGTCGGTGGCGAGTAGAACAAGCCATCCGGGGATGGCTGGATACTAGGGAGGATTGTGACGCGTGTAAATGTCTGGTTCAGGACATCAGGTGCACACCAAGGCCGATCAACCCGCAGACGGTCAACACCTCGATCACCCCGCGCTTGAAACGAAGCAACGCAATGCCCGCCACCAGGGCGATCAGCAGCGAAGGCCAGTCCAGTCGTCCTTCGAAGCCTTTGGGCCAAAGCACATGGTAGCCAAAGAAACACGCCAGATTGAGAATCACGCCCACCACGGCAGCCGTAATGGCCGTCAGTGGCGCGGTGAAGGTGAGTTCGTTGTGCGTCGACTCCACCAGCGGTCCGCCGGCGAGGATGAACAGGAACGAAGGCAGGAAGGTGAACCAGGTCACCAGCGTGGCGGCAATGGCGCCGGCGACAAACGCTTGATCCGGCCCGAAGACCTGATGCACGTAGGCACCGATGAAACCGACAAAGGCGACGACCATGATCAACGGACCCGGAGTGGTTTCACCGAGCGCCAGACCGTCGATCATCTGCGTCGGCGTCAGCCATCCGTAGTGACCGACCGCGCCCTGGTAGACATACGGCAGCACGGCATAGGCCCCTCCGAAGGTCAGCAGCGCAGCCTTGGTGAAGAACCAGGCCATCTGGGTCAAGGTGCCTTCCCAGCCGAACAGTGCGGTGAGCATGGCCATGGGCAGTGCCCACAGGATCGCACCGACAACGGCCAGGCGCGCCAGTTTCCAGCCACTGAAACGGGCGTGCTCCGGGGTCGGGGTGTCGTCGTCGATCACGGCCGGGCCGAAGGATTTTTTCGCCGCGCCGTGGCCACCGGCCCTGAATTTTTCCGGTGCCAGTCGTCCGCCGAAATAACCGATGACTGCCGCGCCGAGCACGATCAACGGAAACGGCACGTTGAGCACGAAGATGGCCACGAAGGCCGCGGCGGCGATGCCCCATAACCAGCCATTCTTCAGCGCCCGCGAGCCGATCCGGTGAGCCGCCTGCACCACGATGGCCGTGACCGCCGGCTTGATCCCGTAGAACAATCCGGCGACCACGGGCACTTCACCAAAGGCGATGTACACCCAGGACAGTGCAATCAGGATGAACAACGACGGCAACACAAACAGCACGCCAGCGATCACGCCGCCCCAGGTCCGGTGCATCAGCCAGCCGATGTAGGTCGCCAGCTGCTGAGCCTCAGGCCCAGGCAGCAACATGCAGTAGTTGAGCGCATGCAGAAAGCGCCGCTCGGAGATCCAGCGCCGGCGTTCGACCAGTTCCTGATGCATGATCGAAATCTGCCCGGCGGGCCCGCCAAAGCTGATGAAACCGAGCTTGAGCCAGAATAGAAAGGCTTCGCGCAGGCTGATGGACCGGGGCAGCAGCACATCCTGCTCCGTGATCGGGGAGGGCGTGGGGCTCAAGAGGAAACTCCTTGTGCAGAGGTGTTTTGAGCCAATGACTGTAGCTACACCGAAGCGCGTTGGATAGTCACCTGATGCTGCGCTTCTGCCCAGCGCGTGACGGCTGACCGGTCGCTGTCACGGGCATCGACCCAGCGTGCGCCGCACGCCACGTCTTCGCGTTTCCAGAACGGCGCGTCGGTTTTCAGGTAGTCCATGATGAACGCACAGGCTTCGAAAGCGGCTTGACGATGGGGGCTGCTGACACCGACAAACACGATCGGCTCGCCGGTCGACAACGGGCCGATCCGGTGCACGATCTCCACGGCCCGCAGCGGCCATCGGGCCCTGGCATTGTCGATGATGTTCTGCAGTGAACGTTCGGTCATGCCCGGGTAGTGCTCCAGAAACAATCCGGCGACCGCCTCACCCTGATTGATGTCGCGCACGTAGCCGACGAAGTTGACCACGGCACCCACGCCCGGATCGTTCGCCTGCAAGTTGTCGATCAACCGGCCGACGTCGAACGCTTCACACTGGACCCGAACCGTCATGTCTCAACCCCCGGTGACCGGTGGAAAAAAGGCGATCTCGTCATAGTCCCCGATCACCTGGTCCGGATGGCACAGCTCCTGGTTCAGGGCACACATCAGGTTGCTTTCACCCAGCACATTGCTCCACACCTCACCGCGAGCCATCAGCAATCGGCGCACGTCTTCGATGGTCTTGAGGCTGTCGGTCAGGGGCAGTTTTTCACCGCCCAGATTGAGCTGCTCGCGGTAACGGGCGAAGTAGTTGATCAGGATCATTGTGCGGCCTCGAACTTGAAATGACCGGAGCGGCCGCCTTGTTTGCTCAGCAGGCGGATGTCATCGATGACCATGGCGCGGTCCACCGCCTTGCACATGTCATAGAGGGTCAGCGCCGCCACGCTGACGGCGGTCAAAGCTTCCAGTTCGACCCCGGTCTGGCCCTCGACGCGGCAGGTGCCGACAATTTTCACACTGTCCGGTGTGCAGGCCTTGAGTTCGACGTGGATCGAACTGAGCAGCAGGCTGTGGCACAGCGGAATCAGCTCATGGGTTTTCTTCGCCGCCATGATTCCGGCGATTCGCGCGACGGCAAACACATCGCCCTTGGGGTGGCCGTCGCTTTGAATCAACTTCAAGGTTTCCGGGCGCATCCGCACCCAGGCCTGGGCCTGGGCTTCACGCAGCGTCGAGGTTTTTTCGCTGACATCGACCATGTTGGCGCGACCCTGACGGTCGAGGTGGGTCAGGCCATTGGGCGATGCATCTGAAATGTCTGTCATGGGGAGTTCCTGCGCTTGCCAGCGCGGTGATCGGGTGAAGGCATCATGCCGGGCTGTAAATGCGTGGTGCGTTTCGGTGAGGGACGTGAATCAGGTTGAGGCGATGTTTGATTGCCCATTGCACGGTCAGGGCGGTGGGCGCCGACAGGCTGACCAGCGTGCCGAGCCTGGCCCTGACGGCTTTGTGAATCAGCTCCAGGCTGCAACGGCTGGTGACCACGGTGAAGCCGCTGCGGCTGTCGATGCCGGCGTGTTGCAGGGCACCGATCAGTTTGTCCAGTGCGTTGTGGCGGCCAATGTCCTCGCGGCAGATCAGCGCGTTGCCATGAGGGTCGAAGTACAGCGCTGCGTGCAGTGCACCGCTGCTGCGGGCCATTTGTTGTGCCTGTTCGATGCGGCCGCGAATGTCGATGAAATGCTCGGCGGGCGGCAGGGGAACCGGATCGAGAATCTGCAGTTTCGGCAAGGCCTGTTCCAGCGCTTGCACACCGCACAGTCCGCAGCCACTGGTGCCCGCCATTTGCCGACGATGGTTCTTCAGTGCCCAGAACGCGCGGCTGGAGATCTGCACGTCTGCTTGAACGGCCTGGTCGAAATGGGTGAGGCGCAGGTCGTAGATTTCGCTCTGGTCTTCGACGATGTCGTTGCTGACGCTGAAACCACGGATGAAATCTTCGAGGTTGCCCGGCGACACCATCATCACGGCCTGACTCAAACCGTTGTAGGTGATTGCCAGGGCAATCTCTGAAGCCAGCGCCGCCTGACAGACTGACGCCGCGTTGTCGTACTCGCGAAAGTTCACATTCAGCGGCTTGGGTGCGGGGGCGTTGGTGTCGCTTCGAATATCGGTTTGTTCAACTTGGCATAACATGAAAAGAACCTCGAAGCGCTGAATTAAGTTCAGGCTACGGGTAACTTTTCAACGCGTCCAATCGCTTGTTCCGATGCGCCGATTGGTGATGTCTATCAGGCTGGCCAAACAGGTCTTTTTCGGTTTTATATAAAACCGCAACTTGATCAGTGAGTCCGGCTGAATAAAGTTCGGGCTTCGGCGAAACACTTCTCGGCAATTGCCGAGCGCGGTTCGGTCTTGCGCATGACCAGGCCCAGGGGGGCGAGCACACTGGCATCCGGCAGTTCGATGAACGACAGGTGTTCGATGGGTTCTTCCAGGCCGCTGTCCAGCGGCATGATCGCGCAGCAGAAACCTTCGTGAATCGCCTGCAGCAATTGGTAAGTCGAATCGCTTTCCAGGATCGGCTGCGGGTCCAGTCCGCGGCTGCGAAAGCTCAGGTCGATGGATTTGCGGTAGTGCATGCCGTTGCTGAGCATCCCCAGCGGCAGTTCGGCGGCGTCCTCCCAGCTCATTTGCGCACCCTCGAAATGGAAGTGGCGGGTGTCGTACAGCAGGCCGACGCGGGTTGCGCCGATCTCGAAAAACTCGAAATAGCTCGGATTGACGTGATCGAGGTAGCACACGCCCAGGTCAAGCTGATTGTTGCCCAGGCCCTCGATGATCTGGTCGGAACTCATGGAAGACAGGCTGTACTTGAGCTCGGGAAAGCTGCGGGACAGGCCCTGAATGTAGGTGACGGGGTTGAAGCTGCTCAGCGGCACCAGGCCCAGGCGCAAGTTGCCGACGAGCTGGCCCCGGCACGCGGCGGCCTCGGCGAAGAGCCCGTCGTGGGCGGCCAACAGGGTTCTGGCCCACGCCAGTACCCGCTCGCCGGCCTGGGTAAAACCCTCGAAGCGCTGCCCCCGGGTGACCAGCACCAGGTCCAGTTCATCCTCCAGGTTGCGCAGACGCATGGACAGGGTGGGCTGGGTGATGTGGCAGCGCGCGGCAGCCTGGCCGAAGTGGCGGGTCTGCTCCAGGGCGATCAGGAACTTGAGTTGTTTGATGTCCATGACGGCACCTGCTGACGGGGGAGTGAAGGGTAAGTATTGACTCAGGTGCGCAAGACACAAGGCGCGGCGGAAACCGTGAGGTGTGGACGATCTCACTGTCCTGGGCGTGCGTCCAATCACTGGTATTTAAGGGGTTATCGATGCGCTCTATCGTCGATGGTGTTTTATATTGATAGAGCGGCTCGATAGTCTGGTTGGTTAGAGTGATTAGACAGCGTTTGTTGGACCGATTTAGTCTCCGGAAGTTGTTTAATTCAGCTATTTAATTCATGCCGGCCGGAGAATCCCATGAGCGTTAAACCGGATGCGTTGTTTATCCCTTTGAATATTGCCGTGCTGACAGTCAGCGATACCCGTGAGTATGCCAATGACACTTCCGGCCAACTGCTCGTCAGTCGTTTGCTGGAAGCCGGCCACACCCTCAGCGAGCGCAACCTGCTCAAGGATGACCTGTACAAGATCCGCGCGCAGGTGGCGAACTGGATTGCCGACGACGGCATTCAGGTGGTGTTGATCACTGGCGGTACCGGGTTCACCGGCCGCGACAGCACCCCCGAGGCGGTGGCCTGTTTGCTGGACAAGCAGATCGACGGATTCGGTGAGCTGTTCCGGGCGATTTCGATCCTCGACATTGGTACCTCCACAGTGCAGAGCCGGGCACTCGCCGGGCTGGCCAATGGCACGCTGGTCTGTTGCCTGCCGGGTTCCACGGGCGCCTGCCGCACCGCGTGGGAAGGCATCCTCGCCGAGCAACTCGACGCTCGCCACCGGCCGTGCAATTTCGTACCGCACCTCAAGCCCGTGCAAGCCTGCGGGACGCGGGGATGAGCGCTGCACCGCTGATGTCGGTGGAGCAAGCCATCGACCGGCTGCTGACAATGGCCGAGGCACACAGGATTGAAGACAGCGAAGCGGTGCCGCTAAGTGCCGCCGGGCAGCGGGTGTTGGCCAATGACCTGGTGGCGACCCTCGATCTGCCGCCGTGGCCGAACAGCGCCATGGACGGGTATGCCCTGAATGTCGACGGCTGGGATGGGGAGCCATTGAGCGTGTCGCAGCAGGTGTTTGCCGGACACGCCCCCGAAGCCTTGGCACCGGGAACCTGCGCGCGCATCTTCACCGGCGCGCCTGTTCCGCCGGGTGCCAACTGTGTGGAGATGCAGGAAAACACCGAGGTGCTGGATGACGGACGGATCCGGTTCAAGCAGCCACTGCGCGCCGGCAATAACATCCGTCCGCAAGGCCAGGAGAACGGCGTCGGCGATGTATTGCTGCGCGCCGGCAAACGCCTTGGTCCGTTCGAGTTGGCTGTCGCGGCGGCGCAGGGCTGCACCCATGTGCAGGTCGTGCGGCGACCACGGGTGGCGTTGTTGTCCACCGGCGATGAACTGGTCGAGCCGGGCACGCCACTCAAGCCCGGCAGCATTTACAACAGCAACCGCACATTGTTGAGCCATTGGTTGAGTGCGTTGGGTTGCGAGGTTATCGATGCCGGCATACTCCCCGACGAGCCGCGCCAGACGCGGCTCAAGCTCGAACAGCTGCAACACGCCGCTGACCTGATGCTCAGCACTGGCGGTGTGTCCGCCGGTGACGCCGACTGCCTCGGCCAGGTGCTGCGCGAGTGCGGCAAGCCGTTGCTGTGGAAACTCTCGATCAAACCCGGCAAGCCATTGACCGTCGGCCACTTCGGCCGCGTGCCGGTGATTGGCCTGCCGGGTAATCCGACATCGGCGTTGGTCACTTTCGGCCTGTTGGCCCGGGTTTACCTGTTGCGGATTCAGGGTGTCGAAGACGTCGAGCCCTTGAGCTTTCCGGTCAGGCTCGGCTTTGCCTGGCCCAAACCCGGCAGTCGGCGCGAGTACCTCAGGGCGAAACTCCAGGCCGGTCAAGCGGTGCTCTATCCGAACCAGAGCTCAGGCGTTTTGTTGGGGGCCTCCTGGGCCGATGGGTTGTTGGAGGTGCCGGAAGGCTGCACCTTGGCAGAGGGCGACACGGCGCGGTTTATTCCCTTCAGCGAGCTGTTCTGAATACACCTGAAATACCTGTGGGAGCGGCGGTGCGGCGATCCGACTTGCTCGCGACGAGGCCGGCACATCCAACAGTGATATTGACTGACCCACCGCCTTCGCGAGCAAGCCCGCTCCCACAGGTTTTGTGTGTTTCTTGAGTCTCAGTTCAGCACAAAGTCCACCGGTTCCAGTTGTGGCGGCAGTTCTGTCACGCCCAGTGCTGCCAGTACATCACGCTCGATGTTGCGCACGATGGCGTCGGTGGGCAGGTCGTTTTCATCGCGGCCGAACGGGTCTTCCAGTTCATCGGCAATCGCGTCCAGGCCGAAAAAGGTGTAGCTGACGATCGCGGTGAAAATCGGGGTCAGCCAGCCCAGGGGTTCGGCCATGGCAAACGGCAGGAGGATGCAGAACAGGTAGATGGTGCGGTGCAGCAACAGGGTGTAGGGGAACGGTAGCGGGGTGTTCTTGATCCGCTCACAGACCGCCTGGGCGCGGGTCAGGCTGGTCAGGTGGTTGGCCATGAGCGTGTAGCGCCAGTCGTTGACCGCCCCGGATTCGTTGAGTGTCGAACACTGCTGGCCGACCTGCATCAGTATCTGCCCGCTGATGTCCGTGGTGTTGCCCGTGGGCATCGGGTGCAGCCAGTCGCCGCTGGCGGCCAGTTCGTTTTCCTTGCGCAGCCGCGCGTTGAGGGCATGGGCAAAGCCGCACAGGTTGCTGAGGATGGTGTGCCGCTCATCCGTGTCCTTGATGACCAGGGTTTCACGAATCATCGAGCGCACTTCCACTATCACATCGCCCCACGCCTTGCGCGCTTCATACCAGCGGTCGTAGCAGGCGTTGTTGCGAAAGCTCATGAAGATCGACAACGACAAACCCAGCAACGTGAAGGGTGTTGCACTGACCTTGGAAAAGTAGCTGGGATGCAAGGTTTCAACGAGCACGATGGCCGAGGCGAGCAACGTCACCATCAGGCTGCGCCAGGCAATGCGCTTGGCGATCGAACCCTTGAGGGACGTCAGGACGCCGATCAGGTTGGGTTTGGGTCTCACGATCATGGGTTTCAGCCGCCCGTCATGTTCATGAAGCGAATGACCTGTACGTCGTCGTTCACTTCGAAGTTGTGTCGATAAGGCTTGAGCTTCATCGCCTCGATAATGGCTTTCTCCAGGCGCTCGGGCTGTCCGGGGTGGCTGCGCAGAACAGCCTTGAGATCCACAGAGTGCTCATTGCCCAGGCACAGCAGCAGACGTCCTTCCACGGTCAGCCGCACCCGATTGCAGGTGCCGCAAAAGTTGTGGCTGTGGGGTGAGATGAACCCCAGGCGAATCTGCGGCGCCTCGGCCAGGCGCCAGTAGCGCGACGGGCCCTGGGTCGACTCGGCGGAATCAATCAAAGTGTAGCGTTCGGCGATGCGCTCGCGGACCTGGCTGCTTGCGAAAAACGATTCGGCGCGGCTGTGCTCGTCGATGGTGCCCAACGGCATCTCCTCGATGAAGGAGATGTCGAGGTTGCGGTCGATGGCGAAGCTCACCAGATCGTTGATCTCATGGTCGTTGCGGCCTTTCATGACCACGCAATTGAGCTTGGTGTTGCGAAATCCGGCCTGGTTGGCCGCGTCGATGCCCTTGATGACCTGCGCCAGATCACCGGTGCGGGTCAGTTCGCGAAAACGTTGCGGGTCCAGGCTGTCGAGGCTGATGTTGAGGCGCTTGACCCCGGCCTCGAACAACGGCTCGGCGAGTTTGGCCAACTGCGAACCGTTGGTTGTCATGCACAGTTCACGCAGGCCGGGCAGGGCGGCGATCTTCTGGCACAGCTGCACCACGCCCGGACGAATCAGCGGCTCGCCTCCGGTCAGGCGGATCTTGCGGGTGCCCAGCGCTACGAAGCTTTGTGCCAGTTGATAAATCTCTTCCAGCGTCAGCACCCGTTGGCGCGGCAGGAACTGCATGTCCTCGGCCATGCAATACACGCAACGGAAATCGCAGCGGTCGGTGACCGACATCCGCAGATAGTCCACGCGCCGGGAGAATCCATCGATCAAGACTTGTTCTGACATGACACCCTCGCTTGGCACGTATTGAATGAATGTTCCGTGTAGGAGCGAGCTCTGCTCACGATGGTCGTTAACGATTACGCGTGCCTGCTGGCTGAACGCGGTGCTCTTGAGTCCATCGCGAGCAGAGCTCGCTCCTACAAATATTGCGCCTGTTGAGCGCAGGTGTAGGAGCGAGCCTGCTCGCGATGGTCGTTAACGATTACGCGTGCCTGCTGGCTGAACGCGGTGCTCTTGAGTCCATCGCGAGCAGAGCTCGCTCCTACAAATATTGCGCCTGTTGAGCGC
>NZ_JBGLYV010000146.1:0-11426 GCF_047304225.1 Pseudomonas sp. Pseusp3
GTCGGGGTAGTTCGGGGAATTGCGAGAGGCAGGAAACGACCCAATATAGATAGTCCGTCAGTAGTCTTGGAGGTTCTTTCCTTTGACCAGTTCATCGGCCCACCCCGGCTGCCGCTCGAATTCCTCGAACAGCTCGAAAATGGTCGACTTGACCTTCTGCACGGCATTGCTCTCTACAACCGTGTCATGCCAGCACAGCGAAAGATCCCGCTTGAACAGTCGATGATCGATCCTGGCCAGTTTGAGCCTGTGTTGCACAAGCTCAACATGGGCCGCGGCCCACGGCAGGATCGTGACACCGAGCTGCGCCTTGACGGCTGAGAACAACAGGTCTGTGGAATTGGCTTCGAATTCAACCTCGCATTTCAGGCCGGCCTCCTGCAGTGCAAATTCGACCCGACTGCGAATGGAGTTCGGAGCACAAGGCAGCACCAGCGGCATCTTCGCCAATGCCTCAATCGACACCGGTTCATCCGATAATGGAAATTCCGGCCACGCCACCAAGTACAACGTTTCGGTTAACAGCCGCCGGAAAGCCATGCCCCGGGTTTCGACCGCATCGACATTCACCGCCAGAGCCACTCGCCCTACCGTGATCAGACGTCCGAGTTCGGCGCTCGGAGAATCGATCAATTCCAGCTTGATACCCGGATAACGGCTGCGAATTGTGCGCGCGAGCGGAATTGCCAGCATGCGCGCCGTACTCGACGGCATGCCGACCGAGACTTTGCCTCGCGGGAATTCGGCGTCCTGGCGCAGCAGTTCCTGGGTGCCGTCGGCCTGGCGCAGCAGTTCGATGGCATGCCGATAAAGCGTTTGCCCAGCCGCCGTGGGAACAACGCCATGCACACTGCGCTCGAGCAGTTGCATGCCCATGTCCTGTTCCAGATTGCGCATCTGCTGGCTGATGGCTGGCTGCGCGATATGCAGCGTTTCACTGGCGCGGGTGATGTTCCCGCACTCGACCACCTTGATGAAATACCGCAACTGGCGCAGGTCCATGTGTACCCTCCCAAGCCATAGGATTTTCCGATGAGATTAGAGGAATATCATATTTGAAGGATATGAGATACGGCGCCTAGACTCGCCTCACAACACGAAGCGCCAACGGCCGTCAAAGGCGAGCAGCGCTTCAAAGGCCTTGGCGCAATGGCCCGTATTCAACCCTTCAATGGAGAATCCCATGCAAGCTTTGCAAGGCGTGAAAATCGTCGACCTGAGTCGCGCACTGTCCGGGCCGTTCTGCACCATGGTGCTGGCAGACCTCGGTGCCGATGTGATCAAGATCGAGCCCGGCCCGACTGGCGATATGAGCCGCACCTGGGGCCCCTTCGACCGGGGCGTGAGCACCTACTATTTATCGTGTAACCGCAACAAGCGCGGCATGTGCATTGATTTGCGCAATCCCGAAGGGTTGACCACCATCCAGCAGCTGATCGATGACGCCGACGTCGTCATCGAGAACTTCAAACCTGGCACGCTGCAAAGCATGGGCCTCGGTTATGAGGTGCTCAGCGCCCGCAATCCGCGACTGGTAATGGGCAGCATCAACGCCTTTGGCGCCGACGGGCCGATGAGCAGTTGGCCGGGCTTCGACCAGATCGCCCAAGGCTACTCGGGGCTGATGAGCCTGACCGGTTTCGTCGATGGCGACCCGACACGCACCGGCACCGCCATCGGCGATTTGACTTCGGGCATGTGGTTGGTGACAGCGGTGCTGGCCGCGCTGCTCGAGCGCGAGCGCACCGGGCGTGGCCAACATGTCAGCACTTCGCTGCTGGCCAGTCTGGTCGGGTTGCTGAGTGTGCACGGCCAACGCTACCTCAGCCTGGGGGATGTGCCGCGCCGCACCGGCAACGCCCATTCGGTGATTGCACCTTACGGCGTGTTCCAGACAAAGGATGGCCCGCTCAATCTGGCGCCGATCACCTCGGCCATGTGGGGGCGTTTGTGCATACTGCTCGATTTGCCCGAGCTGCCGGACGATTCGCGCTTCGCCACCAATGAAGCGAGGGTCGAACGTCGTGACGAATTGAGAGAGATTCTGGAAAGTCGTTTGAAAACCCGCAGCAAACGCGAGTGGACCTCGATGTTCGTCGAAGCAGGATTGCCCGCCGGCCCGATCAACACACTCGATGAGGTCTTCGACGACCCGCAGGTGCTGCACAGCCAACTGACCGAGACACTCACGCACCCGACACTTGGTGCACTGCGTCAGGTAGTGACCCCGGTGTTCTGCGCCACTGACAGCGTTGTCAGCCGCCCACCGCCACTGCTTGGCGAACACACCGTCGAAGTATTGCGCGAAGCCGGTTTCGACGCTGCATCAATCAACGCACTGCTCGCCGCTAAAGTAGTGTTCCAGAACTCCGATGACGTGACCGGCGCGCAATCGACAGGAGCCGCACAATGAATCCAGCCTCTTCCACAACCGTGACCGTCAACCGGGTCGATGAACGCATCGCGCGGCTGGTCTTCAGCAACCCCACACACCGCAATGCACTCAGCGCGCAACTGCTGGCAGCGCTCGACGAAAGTCTCGTCGCCCTGGCGTCGCAACGCATCCCGGTGGTGATCCTCGGCAGCGAAGTCGGCCAACCCGTGTGGAGTGCCGGCCACGATATCCGCGAACTGCAACACGACCGCGACCCGATTGCCTATGGCAAACCGCTCGAACAGGTATTGCGCCGCATCCGCGCCTATCCCGGCGTGGTGATTGCCCTGGTGTCCGGCTCGGTGTGGGGCGGCGCGGTGGATCTGGTAATGAGCTGCGACATGGTCGTCGCGGACCGCAGCGCAAGCTTTGCCATGACGCCAGTGAACATTGGGCTGCCGTACACCACCAGTGGATTGCTGCGCTTCTTCAACAATTTGCCGATTCATGTGCTGAAGGAGATGTTTTTCACTGCACAAAAGCTCGATGCGGAGCGGGCGGAACGGTTCGGTCTGGTCAACCGGCTGGTCGACACCGATGTGCTGGAAGCGACCGCACTGGAACTGGCACACGGCATCGCCAGCAAAGCGCCGCTAGCCGTTGCGGCGGTCAAGGAACAGTTGCGTATCCTCGAAGACCTGCAACCGATTCCGGTGCAGGCGATGGAGCAGATTGCCGAACTGCGCCGACAAGCCTGCGAAAGTGCTGACTTTGGCGAAGGACTGGCAGCCTTTGCCGAGCGCCGGCCAGCAGCATTTAATGGCAATTAGCACGACAGATTTGAAAGCTTCTGTGTTTGTACGACCGACTTCGCAGGCAGCCACGCTTCCTCGTTTCGGCACGCTCGACCCGACGTGAGTCGATTGCTAAACATCCCGAAACAATAACAACAAGGACGGTACCTGCGGGACCGTCCGAATGCGGGGAGTCAGATTGAAATGAATAATGAAATTCTGTCGATTTTAGTGCTAGTGGTGATTTTCGGCATCGCCAGCGTGTTGCCCATCAACATGGGTGCGCTGGCGTTCGCGGCGGCCTTTATCGTCGGTTCGGTGATAATGGACATGACTTCGGCGACCATCTTCGCCGGCTTTCCCAGTGACCTGTTCCTGACGTTGGTCGGTGTCACCTATTTGTTCGGCATTGCCCAGAACAACGGCACCATCGACTGGCTGATCGAACGGGCAGTGTTGATGGTGCGTGGCCATGTCGCCTGGATACCCTGGGTGATGTTCGTGGTGGCGGCGCTGCTCACCGGTTTCGGTGCACTGAGCCCTGCGGTGGCAGCGATCCTCGCGCCTATTGCGCTCAACTTCGCCGTGCAGTACCGCATCAACCCGGTGCTCATGGGGCTGATGGTGATTCACGGCGCTCAAGGCGGCAGTTTCTCCCCTGTGAGTATTTTCGGTGGCATAACCAATCAGATCGTTGCGTCCTCCGGGCTGCCTTATGCACCGTTCACTCTGTTCATCGCCAGCCTGCTGTTCAACCTGGGGATTGCCATGGTGGTATTCGTAGCCTTCGGTGGTTTACGCAGCGCTCGCCTGTCATTGGTGGTGGCCCCGTCCGGTCCCGGGTTGCATGCTGCTGGTGCATCGCTGGCCATTCTTGGCCACGGCGGTACGCCGGCGTCCCCTGCTTATCATCGTACTGACCTGACGGGTGCCGGTGCGCCGCTACATACCCTCAGCGGCCTGGACGGGGCCAAGCTGTCGACGCTGGTCGGGCTGTTGGCCCTGGCGATCTCGGCATTAGTGTTCAAGTTCAATATCGGGTTGGTGGCCATGACGGTCGCGGTAGTCCTGGCCATGTTCGCGCCCAAGGCGCAGAAGGCGGCCATTGACAAGGTCAGTTGGTCGACTGTTCTGCTGATCACCGGGATCATCACTTACATCGGAGTGATGCAGACCATCGGTACCATCGACTATGTCGCCCATGGCATCTCCGGCCTGGGTGAACCGCTGCTGGTCGCTTTGCTGCTGTGCTTCACTGCCGCAATCATCTCGTCCTTCGCTTCGTCCACGGCGTTGCTAGGGGTGATCATTCCCCTGGCCGTGCCATTCTTGAGCCAGGGCCACATCAGTGCGGTCGGCGTGGTCGCGGCTATCGCCATTTCCACCACCATTGTCGACACCAGCCCGTTCTCCACCAATGGTGCGCTGGTGGTTGCCAATACACCCCCGCAGGAGCGAGAAAAAGTGTTGCGCAGCCTGCTGATCTACAGCGCGGTGGTTGCCCTGGTGGGGCCCTGTGTTGCCTGGTTGACCCTGGTGGTGCCCGGGGTGCTCTGAGCTATCGGGTCAGGCCCTGATCAGCCTGATGGACTCAATTTTTCCGCCATCCGCCCTGGATAATTCAGCACAAACCGGACATGCGCCTTCACCCCTGTAGCCAGGGTCGCATCGTCCACGGTGAAGTAGGGGCTGTGATTGTTCGGGGCTTTCTGCATGTCCTGGTCTGTAGGCGTTGCCCCAAGGAGCACGAACAGACCCGGCACCTTCTCTGCGTAGACCGGAATAACGGCTTCTTTTCCGATTTCTGCCTGGCACGCCTGACCGGAAGCGATCCATGGCAGCCGGTGACAGGTTGCGAGATATGGCCAGAAGAGCGCCGCTTCGAACTCAGGCTGGTGATCACGAGTGTTGGACTGAAGACAAAGACAAGTGCTCCTGCGCCTGGAAGAATCGCTCAGGACGGCATGGGTCAAGGGCAGGAGATGCCTTGTCGTCGATGATCTCCTCGCTGGCAAGTCGGCCGACTATCGCCGCCAGAGTGACGCCAGGATGCATCGAGCAAACGTACACACCGCCAATATTGGGTAGATAGCCGATGATGGGGGTGCCATCGACAGGTATTGGCCTTAGTCCGACACACGCCAACTCAGGCTCAATGGAAACAACCCCGTAGAGTTCGTTCTGGATGGCCCAGGCAGTTCGTAGTGCTATCGCTTCCGGCTGGTTTTCCAGAGCGTCTCCCAAATAATCTTCCGCCGCCAGTAACGTACCGTCCGTGCTTTGCCTCACTTCCATTTCAGGGCTGGAGATGATGGTGTTCACGAGGTTGGGTTGTGTCTTGTAGCGGATGAATATTGCAGGAGAGGCTTCTATTGGAAGGGACGCGTTCAGCGTCTCTGTCAGCTGTGTGATGCCGGTCCCTGCTGCCAGTACGACAATGTCGGCCTCAATGTTGCCCATTACGGTTTCAACTCCGATCACCTTTGCACTCCGGGTCATGAAGCCGAGCACTCGAGTCTGTGTGAAAACCTTCGCCCCATGAGCCTGGGCACCTGCGATCAAGGCATGGGTTGCTTGCACGGCGTCCAGCGCGCCTTCTTCGGCTTCATACAAGGCATGCTGAGGGGGATTCCTGAGGTTCGGCTCCAAGGCGAGAATCCGGGAGCGGGATACCAGAGTTGCCGAAGGCTGTTGACCTGAGGCGGGCGGCACTTCACCCAGGCTCGCGCTGTAAGACAGGGACCCCGTCCATCGTATCTCCAGACTGGGCAGCTCGGTTTGGAGTTGGCGGTACTCTTTGATGGCTGCAGCGCGCAACTGTGCGATGGAGTCGGGCCCGTTGTGGGAGGTGTTGATCCATGCGAAAGAGCGTCCTGTCACGCCGGACGCTATGTCTTCAGCCTCGACCAGGATGACATTGGCACCTTTGCCAGCCAGGTGATACGCCAAGGACGCGCCCACTATGCCTGCGCCAATGACAACGACTCGTTTGCCTGCACCATTCCTCATATCAACCTCCGTTCTGTCGATCTGGCGATGGTACGACAGTCGGAGGATTGATTGACGTGAGAGCCTGGTCGTTCGTGACTTCTTTGAGTGCTCGCTTCTGGCTGTTCCTGCTACCGCCCATTGACTCTCCCGTTAAGGGCACACCCTATGTTGAAAGCTCCACTTTCAGGATGCAGTGATGATGAGCAAACGAGTACTGGTGATTCTGGGTCACCCCTCAATCGACAGTTTCTGTGGTGCGTTGACCGAGAGGTATGTCGAAGCTGCAAGAAGTGCCGGGCATGATGTTCGTCTGTTACGACTGGATGCACTGAGCTTCGATCCGGTGTTGCACGATGGCTACATACAGACTCAGCAACTGGAACCCGATCTGCTCAAGGCCCAGGCCGATATCACTTGGGCTGAGCACCTGGCATTGGTCTATCCGATTTGGTGGGGGGGCATTCCGGCGTTGATGAAAGGTTTTTTCGACCGGGTATTCTTGCCCGGTTTTGCCTTCAAGTACCGCGAAGGTAAAGCCTTTCCCGACAAGCTTTTAAAGGGGCGGACGGCTCACCTGCTGGTTACGATGGATACTCCACCGTGGTACTTCAAATGGGTCTACCGCATGCCTGGCCTGCACCAGGTGCGCAAGACCACGCTGGAGTTCTGTGGCATCAAACCGTTGAAGACCCTGACGTTTGGGCCGCTGCTCGGCTCCAGACCCAACCAGCGGGAAGCCTGGCTCAAGCAAGCCGAGGATATCGCCAGTCACTGATACACACGATATGCAGCATCGTCCTTGCCAGTACTCTGCCATTTGACACCCTCGGGTTCCCGACTCCGCATCCGTATGCAAAGATGCGGCGCGCCAGTACACGCCCCCGTTCCTGTGCGAGAAAAAGGACTTTTCATGTATATCGGCAAAGCCGCCCGGTTGTCGGGCACGACCGTTAAAGCCATTCGCCACTATGAAGACATAGGCTTGCTGCCGCCGCCCCGGCGTGAAGGCAAATATCGGGTTTACAACCAGCAAAGCGTTGAACTGCTGACGTTCATCAAATGCGCTCAGCAATTGGGCTTCAAACTCAAGGAAATGCAGGCGATCCTCAAGGATCACCGGGGCCAGGAGCTGCCCTGGGATGTGGCGAACAAGGCGATCACCGACAAAAAACTGGAGCTGATGACCCGGATTCAAGGGTTGCAGAAGGTCTATGCGGGGCTGGAGGAATTTGAAGCCAGCCTCAAGGACGCCCGGTATCACTGCCAGTTTGAACATCTCGCCAAAACCGCTTGAACGATTCAGGCAATCTTTCAGCGGGTGTTTCGTAGTCTGGTGTTTTCCGAGGGCGGCGATTTATGCCACGGATAGCCCTTCGCGCTGAGTTGGAAAGCGTAATCGAATAAACGCTTCATGTACTCGCCATCGAATTTCTGATTGTGCGCAAAGTTAAAGTCGGAGCCAATGTACGCAAGATTGAAATCCGCTCCATCCTGCAGCGCCATACGGTAAATTCGCTCCAGGTCGCTGATCCCCTGAGTTTGAATCAACGCACTGATGGCTCGACCGCCGATGCTCAATGTACGGCGTTTCGTCCCGGACCACTGTGGCTCCAGTGTCCCATTGCGAATGACATAGAAATGACGTTCGAGTCGCAACGGTGCTCCGGTGGCTCTGTTCAGCGCCATCTTGGTGCCAGGTGGGTAAAGGAACACCTGAGTGATCACTCCTCCGTCCACGTGCATTTCCTGAAACTGTTTGCCGTCAACGTCCACATCGATCATCACGGGTGAGACTGCGCCGGGAATACTCATCGACGCGATCATGATGTTGCGGAAGAGGTCGAGCGCTCCCGGTGCTTCGCTAGAGGCAATGGTGCCCATGTTCCACGTGACTGGCCGCCCTGAATCAAGGTCGGTTGTGCCGATCAGCAGGATTCGTCCTTTGGCGTATTCCGTTGCAATCGCCGCAAGAATCTCCGCAGTGACGTACTTTGTAATGAGCCGTGACAGTGGCTTGCTGTCCGCTATACCGTCGCTGGCAAGACGGGTCAGCACGTTTCGCGAATGAAAAACGTCTTTTGGACCGATGGCGTTGGCGATATACCGAATGACGTCGTCGTACCCTGATCCCAGGTAAGCGAACGGGGCGAGCAGGGCGCCCGCGCTAATGCCCGTGACGACCTTGAACATGGGGCGAGTCCCATGCGTGGTCCACCCCGTAATGAGTCCCGCTGCGAATGTGCCAGCGTCACCGCCTCCCGAAACTGCCAGCATACTTGCCTGCGGCAGGATGTTGTTCGGTTTGCCAGCCCTGGCGAGAGCCTCGCTCTCGCGTTTGTTGCCCTCAATTGCATCCTGAATGAACAGAGTCAGGTCGTGGTCCAGCCAGTAGCGAGCATTTGGAATGCCTGGGATCACCGCTTTTTCCGTTAACGTTTGCGGCACAGCGTCACGGCGTGGCAATCCCCCTTGCAGGAACATGTTCAGAGTTGAGGCGCCAGGTCTTAGCGGGAATGGTTTCAAAACACCTCCTCCGGTCTCCTGTAGTCGACAGCAAGCGCGCTCATCGTGCCCGAGACTTTACCCATGGTGCCCGAGATGACTGCGCGCCAGTCGACTGCGACACGTCATTCGAACGCCAGGCAGCTCATTTTGCGCTCCTTTACATGATAAAAAAACTCATTGGCCGCGCGCTCCAGGTTCTATACGAAAGCCCTTGAAGTATCCAGGTTAATGGGCAGGGCGCGATATTCAGGACGGGTCACATCTTGAAAGGAGCAGTGTCTGCACAAACTTTCGGAGTTTCTTTGACGAGCTTCGCCATCAACTCGCGCGCGTTGTCGTGATGAATCAGAGGAGCAGACCTGCCTGCAGAGAAACGAAGTCATAGTGGCCTTGTCCCGGCCCTGCGTTTCCTGGCTTCCCCATAAACCAGACCTGGACAGGATACGGCGCGATTGGCTGACAGTTGCCCTTCGTGAGAGTCCGCTTCAGCCGTTTTCTGCCTGTCACCAAGGGCTGCAAGCAACTCATGGCAGCCGCTTTCCAATGGCGCTACGCTTGTGATCGCATCCCCCACGTTCTGATGACAACGACATGAACCGCCTTCTTTGTTGCCTGCGTGGCTGGGCCCGAAAGCTTAAACGGCAAACCATGGTGCTCCGGTTTTGTTATCAGCATCCGCAAACACCCTGGCTACCCAAGTGGGTCTCGGTTTTTGTCGTGGCCTATGCGTTGAGCCCAATCGACCTTATTCCCGATTTTATTCCAGTGCTTGGATACCTGGATGACGTGATTATTTTGCCGCTTGGCATTCTGCTTGCTGTCCGTCTGATGCCATCAGCGGTGCTGCAGGAGTGTCAGCTCAAAGCGGCGGAGTGGGAGGCTAGAGACTTGCAGCGCCCGGTGAACTGGTTTGCTGCGGTGCTCATCGTACTGACGTGGTCCATTGTCGCTATTGGGGCGTGGCGAGCGTTGGGGTGATTGGCAAAGGATCGACGCGAGTAGGGGGAGTGAAGCTGTCGTCCAGTTCGGTGAATGGTTGTAGCAGCACTTCTCCCGTCGGATCAAAACCAATGCAGGAGAGCAATGGTATACAACCAGCCGATGCAGAGAGTGATGATCAGGTAGATCACCACGAGCATCAGAGCGTAATTCCACATGACACTAACCTCCCATAATCGCGGTTTGAGGCGCGTTGGGGGCGTCTGATAAACCGAATAAACTTAAATCTATCCCGTACCACAGCATCCGCGCTGCTCCTGAATCGGTGGGCATTTCACCGTGCCAAACGAACAGAACACACAGCAGTCACCAGGATTCGGGCGTAGCAGGGTTTTGCAACTGCCACACTCGTAGAAGAACTGGCAGGCGTCCGTGGGCATGGCTTCCTGCTTGGCGAAGCCGCAATGCGGGCAGGTCAATATGGATTCGAGGATGACGGCGCTCATGGTTGCCTCACTTGTGCACGGTGGGGATTCTGAATGTCGAGCCTGATGGTTTCTGCTGGAGCCTGAGCCATCGTCTTCTCCATTGAATCGATCTAACCTAGAGTCACTCTACACTCCGTACCCGGGTACAGAATCAAGGGGCATGTGATGACAACAGGGCTGAGTATCGGCAAGTTGGCGCAAGCGGCCGGGGTGAACATCGAGACCATTCGCTATTACCAGCGACGCGGCTTGCTGGATGAGCCGGCAAAGCCGCTCGGCGGTTATCGGCACTATCTACCGGAGCAGGTCAAACGGCTGCGCTTCATCAAGAGGGCGCAGGCGCTGGGATTCACGCTGGATGAGGTGGGCATGCTGCTGACACTTGATGTGGCCTGCACCTGTAGCGAGACCCGGGCACTGGCCGTGCGCAAGCTGGCCATGATCGAGCAAAAGATGGCCGACCTTGCCGCAATGCAGCAGGTGCTGGGCGAACTGGTGCACAAATGCGATGCAGGCGACGGCGGGGCGTCTTGCCCAATCATCGATGTGTTGAACAGGGACTGATTCTTTTTTTGAACTCGGGCTGAAAGCACTTATCTAAAAAAAATGTGGGAATGTTTCCCACGTAACCATGCTGATTGGCTCTGAGGGATCGAGCGGATACCGCAGTTGCTCGTTATTGCTGCAGATTTATGTTCGGGCCGGTTGGCTGGCCGCTCCAAAGGGCGGCCGGAAACTCACTGGATATTGCGTTCAATACGGAGATGACGACGCAACTCCAAGCGGAGGTGCAACATGCTGCTCAAAAAATGTTTGTTGGCTCTGGCAATTGGCGGTGTCCTGTCGGCATCGACGATCCTGGTGCCCGATTACATCAGTAGTTTCTCCAGCGTGTACGCCAAAGATGGCGGCAGCGGTGGAGGTGGAGGCGGTGGTGGTCACGGTGGCGGTGGCTCCGGAGGCGGTGGTCACGGTGGCCACGGCGGTGACGGCGGAGGCGACCACGGTGGCAACGGCCATGGAGAGGGTGGCGATCATGGTGCTGCTGGCCATGGCGCTGACGGTCATGGAGGTCCAGGGCGTGGCGACGCTGATCATGGTGGTATGGCCGGGAACAGAGGCCCGGGCAATGCGCATGACAATGACAACGCCAATGACAATGACAACGACGCCGCCGATGCAGCGAGGGACGCTGCCCGAAACGACGCTGATGCAGCCAGGGACGCTGCCAGAGCTGATGCGGATGCAGCCCGGGACGCCGCCAAGGCTGATGCGGATGCAGCTCGGGACGCTGCAAAAGCTGCTGGCGTAGCAGGCGCCGATGCAGCCCGGGAC
>NZ_JBGLYV010000147.1:0-11342 GCF_047304225.1 Pseudomonas sp. Pseusp3
GATCGGGGTCGGGGAGGTTCCGGTGTACATGGGGGAGCGAGACGGACTGGTCAGGCTGTGGCCAGAACGCGCACGACCGTTGCCCTATGACATCTGGCTGGTGACCCACGCGGACCTGCGGCATACGGCCCGGGTCCGGGCGGTGATTGATGAGATTGTCGCGGGGTTCGCCGGGACCGGCGAATAAATCCGGGGACCACACAACCTGTGGGAGCGGGCTTGCTCGCGAAGGCGGAGTGTCAGACGACATCTCTGTTGAATGACACTGCGCCTTCGTCGGATCGCCGCCCGGAGCAAGCCCGCTCCCACAGGGTTTTGTCATGGCATTTCCGGCAATTCCTGTGGGCGCAGGTCGAAGACCAGTACTTCAGCGTCCACGCCGTTGCTCAAGGTCAGCGCCTGTTCTTCGCGGACCCGCACACCGTCGCCTTCCTGCAACAACACTCCGTTGAGTTCGACGCTACCTCGGGCCACGTGTACATAGGCGTAGCGGTTGGCAGCGAGCTCCAGGGTGGCGCTTTCCTTGCCGTCGATCAGGCCGGCATACACCCGCGCATCCTGACGCACCTTCAGCGAACCCTTGGCACCGTCCGGCGAGATGATCAGTTGCAGGCGCCCGCGTTTCTTCTGGGTGCTGAAGTGCTCTTGCTGATAGCGCGGTTTGGCGCCGCTGACGTCGGGCACGATCCAGATCTGAAGAAAGTGCACCGGCCGGCTGCCGGAGTGGTTGAACTCACTGTGGGCCACGCCGCTGCCTGCACTCATCAGTTGCACGTCGCCGGGGCGGATCACCGAACCGGTGCCCAGGGTGTCCTTGTGTTCCAGGGCACCTTCGAGCACGTAGGAGAAAATCTCCATGTCGCGGTGCGGGTGCTGGCCGAAGCCTTTACCGGCGGCGACGCGGTCGTCGTTGATCACCAGCAGGTCAGAAAAACCCTGCTCTTTCGGGTTGCGATAGTTGGCGAAGGAAAAGGTATGGAACGACTTCAACCAGCCGTGATTGGCCAGGCCACGATCCGAGGCTTTGCGAAGTGTCAGCATGATGAAATCTCCTGTGGGGACGTGAATTCGTCCGACTGAGGAGAAGGTTAATGTTTACCTGTCGGTTCAATAAGTAGATGAAAATTGAAATACTGTCTCTATCAGGTTGACAGTTTGCAGGCGCCAATCAGCTATTCTTTTCCGGCTTTGGCGTGTGTCTGGTCATAATGCACAGCACGCCTTTTGTGGGAGCGGGCTTGCTCGCGAAAGCGGTGTGTCATCCAACATCAAGTAGCCTGACACTACGCCTTCGCGAGCAAGCCCGCTCCCACAAGGTTTGGTGTACCGACCCTATAGATCCCAGTGAATCCCAATCCATGAAAACCGTGGCAATGGTGCTGTTTCCCGACTTTCTCCTGCTCGACATGGCCGGGCCCATGGAAGTGTTTTCCATCGCCAACCGTTATCTGAAACCCGAAGATCACTATGTGCTGACGACCATCGGCACCGAGCCCGGCGCACTGCGGGCGTCCAACGGAGTGAGCGTGCACGCCGACCGGCACATCGATCAGGCCTGCGAGGGTTTTGATTTGCTGCTGGTACCCGGTGGCCCCGGTGCCTACAACGAAAAGCATCCGCCATTGCTCGACTGGCTCAGGCACAACGTCAGCCGGTCCGCCGGTTATGGTTCCATCTGTACCGGGGCGTTCGTGTTGGGGCATGCCGGTTTGCTCGATGGCTATCGCGTCACCACCCACTGGCACTATACCGAGCGGCTGATCAAGGCCTTCCCGAAAGCGACTGTCGAGACCGACCAGATCTTTGTTCAGGACCGCAGCCTGATCACCTCCGGTGGCGTGACGGCCGGGATCGACCTGGCGTTGTCGGTGGTGGCGCAGGACCACGGCAAAAAGGTCGCCCAGGATGTGGCCAAGGTGTTGCTGGTGGTGATGAAGCGCCAGGGCGGGCAGGCGCAGTTCAGCCCGTTGATGGCCGCGGTGGCGCCCCATGAAACGGCGATTACCCGCGTGCAGAACCATGTGCTTGAGCGCCTCGATGAAACCTACAGCATCGAGTCCATGGCCGGGCTGGCCAACATGAGCCCGCGCCATTTTGCCAGGGTGTTCGCCCGGGATGTGAACATGACGCCAATGGAGTTCCTGCAAAGCGCCCGTATCGATTGCGCCAGGAACCTGCTGGAAACCACGGAGTTGCCGCTCAAGACCGTAGCGTTCAAAAGCGGCTTCGGCAGCGTGCGGCACATGCGTTTTCTGTTCGGTGAAAAACTTGGCCTGACCCCGACCCAATACCGCGAGCAGTTCAGCTAGCCGGCGCGTGTCCGTCGCGCGCACCGCAATGGCCGTGATGCTCCCCCCGTGACAGTTGTGCCGTCACCGAGGCCTGCCAAGATACCGCTGAACTCATTGCAAGGACGGTGCGGAGCCAGGATGGAAGTCAGGTTTTCCGCGGGTGACAGCCCATGAACAGCCTCAGAGATATAAACAGCGAAGCGGTGCTGCGATTTGGTCCCTATGCCTTCCACCTCAGTCAGCGACTGGTGCTGGACGGCGATCGACCGTTGCGCCTGGGCGGCCGTGCCCTCGATGTATTGCAGGTACTGGTCGAGCACGCTGGCTCGGTGGTCAGCAAGGAGGAGTTGATCGCGCAGGTCTGGCCGCGCTCGGTGGTCGAAGAGATCAACCTGCGCGTACACATTGCTGCCCTGCGCCGTGCCCTGAGCGACGGGCAGAACGGCCAGTGCTACATCGTCAACATTCCCCAGCGCGGCTACAGTTTTGTCGCCCCGGTGCAGCACTCGCCAGAGCCCGTATCGTTCCCGAGCGAGACCGTACAGAAACCTCTGCATAACCTGCCGGCACGGCTCACGCCGATTACCGGACGCGACGCCATTGTCGGCAGCCTGGTACGGCAACTGCCCGAGCGGCGATTCATGACCCTGGTCGGGCCATGCGGGATTGGCAAGACCACCGTAGCCCTGCGTGTGGCCGAACTGTTGTTGCAGCACTATCGGCACGGCGTGTGGCTGGTGGACCTGGCGGCAATCGATGACCCGGCGCAAGTGACCGATCACCTCACACGAACCCTTGAACTGAAGGTCGGCACCACATTGGAGACGCTGTCGCAGCGGCACGCCCTGTTGGTCCTGGACAACTGCGAGCACCTGCTCGAACGCTGCCGGACGCTGATCGAGACACTGCTGCAATCGATGCCTCGACTGTCGATCCTCGCCACCAGCCGCGAGCCGCTCGAGGCGGCGGGCGAAACCGTGTTGCGTCTGCCACCGCTGGCGGTGCCGCCGACATCGGCGCTGCGCAGCGTTGCCGAGGTCATGGGCTATTCGGCGGTGCAGTTGTTTGTCAGCCGTGCCCGGGCCCGTCAGCAAGGCTTCGCCCTGCGTGAACAAGACCTCAAGGTCGTGCGCGAAATCTGCCGGCGCCTGGATGGCCTGCCACTGGCGATTGAACTGGCCGCAGCGCAGATCGATGCGTTGGCGCTGGTGGGGTTGCAGGCCCAACTCGACAACTGTTTTCAGTTGCTGACCCAGGGCCGTCGCACGGCCGTTCCCCGGCATCAGACCCTCAAGGCCGCGCTGGACTGGAGCTACGAGCGGTTGACTGCAGTGGAACAAACCGTGTTGCAGCGCCTGGCGGTGTTCAAAATGGCGTTTACCCAGGACGCAGCGATTGGCGTGATCTGTTGCGACAGGCTGCTCGCCGCCGACTTGATCAAGGTGCTGGAAAGCCTGGCATTCAAGTCACTGCTGTCCCGGGAGCAGGTGAGTGGAGTGATCCGTTACCGCTTCCTCAACACCACCCGCACCTACGCGCTGGAAAAACTCGAACTCAGTGGTGAGTTGCGCACCCTCGAAGTGCGTTATGCCGGTTACATCAGTCAAATGCGCTGGCCTTCAGGCGGGCAGGCGGCATTGCAACTCGTCGAGTAGCTGGCGAACCGTCATCAGGTCTGGCGTGGCAAAACCTTCGGTGAAGCGCTGGTAGACCGGTGCCAGCAATTGATACGCCCGTTGGGAGTGGCCCTGACGCTGCCACATCTGCGCCAGCGAGGTGGCGCTGCGCAGCTCCCAGGCCAGGGCACCCTGGGCCTTTGCCACGTCGAGTGCATTGAGCAGCACCGCTTCGGCCGTCGCGGCCTTGACCGGACAATCCGTTGCGAGCAACGTCCTGGCTTTGGCCCGCAGAATCTCTGCCGTGCTCCAGCCCGACGCACCGCTTTGCGCGCGTTCGAGCAAATCATCGTCGACGCAGGTCGGATCCAGCGTGACCATGATGTCTTTGATCAAACCGACACTTTGGCGGCCGGTTGGCCGAACATCGGTGCCGCCGATCACCTGCGCATAGTGTTGCGCCCAGTTGTAGAACAGAGGAACCGAATGTTTCTGCGCCTGTTCCAGCAGCAGGCGCAGGAGTTCGCGGGCACTGCGGGTGTCGCCGTTGTAGTAGGCGATCAGGCAGCCGGAGAGCGCCAGGGTGTAGCAGATCGACGTGCCGTGGTTGATCTGCAACGCGATGTCCAGCGCCTGCCGGGCCGTGCGCCAGGCCTGTTCCGGTTGGCCTTGCAGCCAGAGGACGCGCGCGTGGATGGTCAGCGCCGCAACGCCCTGGTCGTATTGCACGCCGAAACCATGGGTGAAACGGTTGAGATGGCCGCTGTGGGCCATGCGTTGCAGCACCTGTTCGGCATGCTCCCGAGCCTGATGCTGGTCGCCGGAGAAGTGCAGGGCCAGCACGCGCAATCGGTTCGTGCTGAGGGACATCAGGGCGTCGTCATGCAGCCCGAGCTGATCGAATTGCCCGCTCTGTTCCAGGGCCATCTGGTAATGACCGCAGCTGAGATTGACGGCCAGGTGACCGGAAATCGCCCGCAGCTGACCCGCCACATCGTCAAGTTGTCTGGCCAGGGCTCTGGCGCTGACAAAGGCGCCAACGGTTTCGGCGCTACCACCCTGAGCGTGGTAACAGGCACTGCCCAGGGCCAGCTTGAGGGCCATCTTCAAGCGCGGGCACGGCTCGGCTGACTGATCGAGCAAGGCCAGCGCCTTGCGCACATAACCGCCATGCTCCTTGAGCAGTGACAGCTCCTGCCACAAGGGGGTGGACGTCGCGGCCAGGCGTATCGCCAGTGCCCTTGGACCTTGCGCGTGCAAACCCCAGTCGAGAGCCGCGCGGATATCCTCCAGGGCCCGGCCATAGCGCTCGATCCACAGGCCGGTCGAGGTTTTCTCCCAGTCGTCCTGCGCCTGTTGCATCAGCGCCAGGCAGCGCTCGGCGTGCCGTTCCCGCGTGCCGGGCAGGTCGGTGGTTTGCGTGAGTTTTTCCAGGGCGTAGTGGCGGGTGGTATCGAGCAAGCGGTAGTACACGTCTTCGTCGCCCACCTCCACGTTCAATAACGACTTGGCGACCAATTGCGTGATTGAACCGAACACTGCGCGGGGTTCGATGTGTTCGCCGACAATCACCGCCGCTGCCGACTCCAGGGTGAATCCGCCGCGAAACACACTCAGTCGGCACAGGCAGGTCTTTTCGCAGGCGTTGAGCAGTTCGAAGCTCCAGTCCAGGGTTGCGCGCAAGGTCTGATGGCGCGCCAGGGGTGTCTGGCAGGGCTGGGTCAGCACCCGGAAACTGCCTTGCAACTGTGCCAGCAAACCGTGCAATCCGAAGTTGCCGACTTGCGCCGCCGCCAGTTCGATGGCCAGTGGAATGCCGTCCAGTCGGTGACAGATGTCGATCAACAGCGGCAGCTCGGCGTCCGTCAGTTCAAAGCTGTCATGGCTGGCCATGGCCCGTTCGACGAACAGTTGCAGGGCGGAAAAGGTCATGGCCTGGGCGCGGTCGAGGAGGGCGATGGGCGGCGGGCAGTCGAGTGATTCCAGGCGCTGGACGAATTCCCCTTCGGCCCGCAGGCTCTCGCGGCTGGTGGCGAGGATGTGCACTTGCGGCGCGCTGCGCAGAATGTTTTCGCAGAGCTGGGCGATGGCGTCGACCAGGTGTTCGCAGTTGTCGATGACCAGCAGCATGTGGCGGTCGCGCAGGTAGTCTGCAAGCCCGCTCAGGGGTTCATCGTCGTGCAGGGCCAGTTCGAGCAACGTCGCCAGATGGCTGTCGATCATCAGCGGGCAGTTGACCGGGGCCAGGTCCAGCAGGCGAATGCCGTCCCGGTAGCGACCGATCATCTGTTCGGCGACCCGCAGGGCTACGGTGGTCTTGCCGATGCCGCCGGGACCGACGAGGGTGATGAAGCGCTGGCGTGGCAGTTGCATCATCAGATGGTCGACCAGCGTCTGCCGGCCGATCATGCGCGTACGGCGCACCGGCAGGTTATGTCGGCTCGGCGCATACGCCTCGGGCGCTGGCGGTTGCCCGGCCTGCTCCAGTGAGTGCGGTGCGACGAAACTGTACCCGCGCTGGGCCACGGTGATGATATAGCGCTGGCCGGCCTGGCCGTCGCCGAGCGCCTTGCGCAACGCGGCCATGTGCACCCGCAGGTTGATGTCTTCGACCACGCTGTCGGGCCAGACCCGGGCGATCAATTGTTGCTTGCTGACCACGTTGCCGGCGTGTTCCAGCAGGATCAACAGGATGTCCATGGCGCGCCGACCCAGGCGCAAGGGCTGGTCAGCCTCCATCACCAGGCGTTGTCCGGGGTAGACCCGGTAGGGGCCGAAATGCACAACCTGTTCGGGGGATAGGGTCAACGAGTCGCTCCTGCAGCGTCCGTCTGGTACGCGGTTTTCGAGCATATTCCTCAGGTTTTTCACTAAGCGCAATGCGCCGACCGGGTGACTGTCGGGTGCAGGCAATGACTCTAACGTACAGGCCCGGGACCGTCAGCCCCGAGATCATTGGGCGCGACAGATGGACAGCGATTGCCGGGGCTTTTTGCGCACCATGGAAAATTAACAACGTTTAACTCGTCCTGCGCCCGACTGCGCCCAAAACTCTCTACCTGTAGGAGCGAGCTTGCTCGCGATGGTGTGTCAGCCACATTGGTGTCGACTGATATTCCATCGTCGGAACGCCGCCCGGAGCAAGCTCGCTCCTACAAGGGAATTAAATCCATCTCAAGGACAAACCAATGAGCAACGTGGTGGTGGTCTATCACAGTGGCTACGGGCACACCCGGGTCATGGCCGAAGCTGTGGCCGGGGGCGTGGAACGGCACCTGGGCAGCACCTGCCAGTTGATACCGGTCGAGGAAGTGCACGAGCACTGGGAGCGCCTGCACAACGCCGATGCCATTATCTTCGGCGCGCCGACCTACATGGGCAGCGCCTCGGCGGCCTTCAAGGCGTTCATGGAGGCCACGGCGGCGTTCTACCTGGCCCAGCCCTGGCGCGACAAACTCGCCGCGGGGTTCACCAATTCCGGCTGCCTGTGCGGCGACAAACTCAACACCTTGCTGCAGATGGCGGTGTTCGCCGCCCAGCACTCGATGATCTGGGTCGGCCTTGACCTGTTGCCGGCGCGCTCCAGCACCGGCGCGTTCAACGGCCAACTCAATCGCTTGGGCAGCTCACTGGGCGCCATGGCCCAGTCGAATGTCGAGCAATCCCCCGACGATGCCCCTCCGCCCGAGGATCGCTGCACCGCCGCGCACCTGGGCGAGCGTGTGGCGCGCCTGGCGGATCGCATGAAGCAACTACCGGTTTGATTCCCCCCCCAACCCTCGTTTAGGAGGCATCACCCATGAGCACCTTTACCACCCGCGACGGCGTCGAGATTTACTACAAGGACTGGGGCACCGGACAGCCGATTGTCTTCAGTCACGGCTGGCCATTGAATGCTGACAGCTGGGAATCGCAGATGATCTTCCTGGCCTCCAGGGGCTACCGGGTCATCGCCCACGACCGTCGCGGTCATGGACGTTCCAGCCAGCCGTGGTCGGGCAATGACATGGACCATTACGCCGACGATCTGGCGCAGTTGATCGAGCTGCTCGATCTGCAGGACGCCGTGCTGTTCGGCTTCTCCACCGGCGGTGGCGAGGTGGCACGATACATCGGTCGCCACGGCACCGGCCGCGTGGCCAAGGCCGGGCTGATTTCCGCCGTGCCGCCGCTGATGCTCAAGACCGAAGCCAACCCCGGTGGCTTGCCGCTGGAGGTGTTCGACGGCATCCGCCAGGCCTCGCTGGCCGATCGCTCGCAGCTGTACATCGACCTCGCCAGCGGCCCGTTCTTCGGCTTCAACAAAACTGACGCAAAACCATCCCAAGGCATGATCGACTGGTTCTGGATGCAGGGCATGATGGCCGGCCACAAGAACGCCTATGACTGCATCAAGGCGTTCTCGGAAACCGACTTCACCGAAGACCTGAAGAAGTTCGACGTGCCGACCCTGGTGGTGCATGGCGATGCGGATCAGGTCGTGCCGTACGAGGCGGCGGGCGTCTCCAGCGCCAAACTGGTGAAGGGCTCGACCCTGAAGATTTACCCGGGCGCCCCTCACGGTTTGACGGACACCCATAAGGATCAGCTCAACGCGGATCTGCTGGCGTTCCTCAAGGGGTGATATCCGACTGAAAGATCGCAGGTGCAGCCTGCGATCTTTTGCCGCTCGACGAGGTGCCGCGGACAAACTGACAGCGCCAGGCAAACGGGGTGATGCCTTCGCTGCGGGTGAAAATGTGGCAGAAGTGCGCCTGATCGCAGAAGCCGCACTCGAGGCTGATCTGCGTAAGGCTCATGTCGGTATACTTGATCAATTGCTTGGCCAGGGTAATGCGTTGCTGGCGAATCCAGTCCTGCGGCGAGAGGCCGGTGCTGCACTTGAAAGCGCGGGAAAAGTGACTGCGCGAGAGGGCGCAGGCCTGTGCCAGATCGGTGACTTCCAGGCTGTCACCGAGGCGATCGAGGATCAGTTGCTTGACCAGTTTTTCGCGCTGCGGGCTGAGGCCGCCGGTACTGGTCTTGCGAGGCTCGCTGGCAGGTGCGCGGTTAGTGATGTGCTGAGGGTAAGCCATGGCCATTGTCCGTTCGGGGGAGGAAAAGCACTGGCGCCCGGCTTGAGCGATCAGCACCGTTACTCTGGAAAAAAAACAGTTCTGCGCTGAGGGCTTCATTGTTGGAGTTGCCCTCAGCGTCTGACGAGTTAAACGTTGTTAATTCCATCCCCCGAAGGTATGAACACAGCACATCGCTGCAAGTGTGAGCAACGGCGATGGGCACAAGATGCGCAGCATGGAGCGGGCCATCTCGGACCGCTGGCTGGCTTGAAAAGGTGAGCAGATGAAACGGACATGGCAGGGAACGCTGGGGGCCATTGGCCTGGTTCTGATATCCACCAGCGCGCTGGCCCAGGCGCCCGCGCAGGTGGGTACGCAAGTACCCGGGTACTTCCGGCTGGCGCTGGGGAATTACGAAGTGACGGCGTTGTTCGACGGCTACAACGACCTGTCGCCGAAGCTGTTGCAAGGCATGAGCCAGAGCCAGATCCGCGCTCTGCTGGCCCGTCGTTCGATTGAAACCCCGGGTGTGCAGACCGCCTTCAACGCGTTTCTGGTCAACACCGGTAAACAGCTTGTACTGATTGATACCGGGGCAGGGCAGTGCATCGGTCCTACCGCCGGCCAGCTCCCGGCCAACCTGCAAGCGGCCGGCTACAAACCTGAGCAGGTGGACGCCATCCTGATCACTCACCTGCACCTGGATCACGTCTGCGGTCTGGTGGACGGCCAGCAACAACCGGTGTTCGCCAACGCCACGGTGTATGCGGCCAAGGCCGAAGCTGACTACTGGCTCGATCCGCAAGCATTGACCAAGGCGCCGGAAGCGGCCAAGGGCTACTTCAAGATCGCTCAGGATTCCACGGCCCCTTACGTTACCGCCGGTCGTTTCAAGACCTTCACCCCCGGTCAGTCACCACTGCCGGGTGTGGTCGAGGCGCAACTGGAAGCCGGGCACACGCCGGGCAGCACCACGTACCGTTTCACTTCCCAAGGGCAAAGCATCCTGTTCATAGGGGACCTGGTGCACAACCTCGCCGTGCAGTTCCTGCACCCTGAGGTATCGATCGGTTTCGACGTCAACAGCCAGCAAGCGATCAACAGTCGCAACCAGGTGTTCAGTGCCGCGGCCGCCAGCAAGACCTGGGTGACGGCGGCGCATCTGCCGTTCCCCGGCATCGGTCATATCAGCGCACAAGGCAAGCATTTCGAGTGGGTGCCGGTGGAGTACGGACCGTACAAACGCGCGGCGAACGTGCCGTTGATCGAGTAAAGTCCAGCGCACTCATGCCTGGCCGAACACACAAGGAACCCGTACTTATGAACCGTAACGATCTGCGTCGCGTCGACATGAACCTGCTGGTGATTTTCGAAGCCCTGATGTTCGAAAAGAACCTGACCCGCGTCGCGGAAAAACTGTTCATGGGGCAGCCGGCGGTGAGCGCCGCGCTGGGGCGTTTGCGCGATCTGTTTGACGACCCGTTGCTGCTGCGCAACGGTCGCGGCATGGAACCGACGGCGCGCGCGTTGGCGATCCTCAAGGAGTTGCAGCCGGCGATGGACACCATTTCCGGCGCGGTCAGCCGGGCCAGGGAGTTCGATCCGGCGACCAGTTGCGATGTGTTTCGCATCGGGCTGTCGGACGATGCCGAATTCGGCTTGTTTCCACCGTTGTTGCGCCAGTTGCAAGAGGAAGCACCGGGCATCGTCGTGGTCGTGCGGCGGGCCAATTACCTATTGATGCCGGCGCTGCTGGCGTCGGGGGAAATTTCGGTGGGCGTGAGCTACACCACGGATCTGCCGGCCAATGCCAAGCGCAAGAAGCTGCGCGATATCCCCTGCAAAGTGCTGCGTGGCGACACCCGCCCAGGGACCCTGACCCTGGACGAGTACTGTGAGCGGCCCCATGCGATGGTGTCGTTCTCGGGGGACTTGAGCGGCAATATCGATCTGGATCTGGCGAAGGTCGGGCGTAGTCGTCGTGTGGTGCTGGGGGTGCCGCAGTTCAGTGGGTTGCGGGCGTTGCTCGCGGGTACCGAGATGATTGCCACGGTGCCCGATTATGCGGCCTGTGCGTTGGTGGAGGGGTGTGGGTTGCGGGCTGAGGATCCGCCGTTCGAGATTGAGGCGGCGCAGTTGTCGATGGCCTGGAGCGGGGTGCATGACAATGATCCGGCTGAGCGGTGGTTGCGGGCGCGGATCAGTCAGTTCATGTCTGCTTCTTTGGATATTCCCTCCTGATTGTGTACATATCCGTTTTTTGGGTGACGGCGGCTTAGGGTTTCGCCCTTACGGCGAGTTCCTTTTGTCAAACGACACAAAAGGAACCAAAAAGTCTCGCCCCTTACGTACGGCCCCTCGCTTAGGCTCGGGGTTCC
>NZ_JBGLYV010000148.1:0-11279 GCF_047304225.1 Pseudomonas sp. Pseusp3
CCCCACCCCCCCCCCCCGCCTGGTTTTCTCGTCGCCCCCCCCCCCCCCCCCAACCCAAACACCACCCCCCCCCCCCCCCCCGGGGGCCCCCCGCCTTTTTGTGTCACAGGAAGGGTTAGCTGCCCGCCACCGTCATCCGCTCGATCAGCACCGAACCGGTGCGGATGTTGCTGCGAAGTTCGAGATCATTACCGATCGCGACGATCTGTTTGAACATGTCGCGCATGTTGCCGGCGATGGTCACTTCCTGGACCGCGAACTGGATTTCGCCGTTCTCGACCCAGTAACCCGCCGCGCCCCGGGAATAATCACCGGTGACCATGTTCAGCCCCTGGCCCATCAACTCAGTGACCAACAGCCCGCGCCCCATACGCCGCAGCAAGGCCGCCTGGTCTTCATCGCCGTGGGTGACGAACAGGTTGTGCACGCCGCCAGCGTTGGCCGTACTCGGCATGCCGAGCTTGCGGCCGGAGTAGGTGCCGAGGATGTAGGACACCAATTCGCCTTTTTCGACGAACGGCTTGGCGTAGGTTGCCAGGCCATCGCCATCGAACGCAGCACTACCCAATGCCCGCATCAGGTGCGGACGCTCGTCGATGGTCAGCCACTCCGGAAACAGCTTCTGACCGAGAGTGCCCTCGAGGAACGAAGACTTGCGATACAGGCTGCCGCCGGAAATCGCCGACAGGAAACTGCCGAACAGCCCCCCGGCCAATTCTGCGGAAAACAGCACCGGCACCTCGCAAGTCGGCACCGGACGCGCGCCCAGACGGCTCGCCGCCCGTTGCGCAGCGCGCTGGCCGATGCTGACCGGGTCGGCGAGCAAATTGCCCTGTCGGTTCACGTCGTACCAGTAATCACGCTGCATCTGGCCGTCGGCTTCAGCGATCATCACGCAGCTCAGGCTGTGGCGAGTGGACGCGTAACCGCCGATAAACCCATGGCTGTTGCCGTAGACGCGGCAGCCCTGATGGGTGCTGAGGGTGGTGCCGTCGGCGTTCTTGATCCGGCTGTCGGCGGCAAACGCCGCGGCTTCGCAGGCCAGGGCCTGTTCGATGGCTTGTTCCGGAGTAATGTCCCATTGGTGGAACAAGTCGAAATCCTGAATATCCCGCGCCATCAGCGCGGCATCCGCAAGGCCCGAGGCTTCGTCTTCCGAAGTGTGTTTGGCGATGGCCAGTGCAGCGGCAACCGTTTCGCGAATCGCTTCCGGACCGCTGGCCGAAGTGCTGGCCGAGCCTTTGCGCTGGCCGACATACAAGGTGATGCCAAATCCCTGATCGCGGTTGAATTCGACCGTTTCGACTTCACGCTGGCGCACCGTAGTCGACAAACCCTGCTCAAGCGACACCGCCACTTCACAGGCACTGGCCCCCTGGCGCCTGGCTTCAGCGATGATCTGCTCGACTTGTTCCTGCAGTGCCGGCAACGCTTGTGGGCCGACGCTTTCAACTGCACTCATGCTGTTCTCCACTCAAATTCTGCTTTCGGTAACGGTCATCGAGCGACCGGGCCGGACAAGCGGCCCCCGACTGGTTATCATGGCGGCGTTTCTTAGCGGACTGCCACCATGGTTGATTCTTACGACGACTCCCTCGATACGGGAGAAAAAAGCAAATCCCAGGTCAAACGCGAGCTGCATGCTCTGGTTGACCTTGGCGAGCGCCTTACAACACTCAAGCCTGACTTGGTTGCAAAGCTGCCCTTGACCGACGCCTTGCGCCGGGCCTTGGCCGATGCACCCAAGCACACCGCGAACATCGCGCGTAAACGGCACCTTCAGTTCATCGGCAAGCTGATGCGCGATCAGGACACTGACGCCATTCTGGTCTTGCTCGATCAACTCGATGCCTCCACTCGCCAGTACAACGAGCGTTTCCATAACCTGGAGCGCTGGCGAGATCGCCTGATTGCCGGTGACGATGCCGTTCTGGAAAAGTTCGTCGTCGACTACCCTGACGCCGATCGCCAGCAACTGCGTTCCATGATCCGTCAGGCCCAGCATGAGGTTGCGCAAAACAAGCCTCCTGCTTCCAGCCGTAAAATCTTCAAGTACATCCGTGAGCTGGACGAGACTCAACGCGGTCTGCGTTGAATCCCTGATCGGGTGAGTTGCCCTGCAACTCACCCGAAGCTTCACTGTTTCAAAAACCGCTTACGCGCCCGTGCCACCCACGGTGATCGCATCAATCTTCAGCGTTGGCTGGCCGACACCCACCGGCACCGACTGCCCATCCTTGCCGCACGTGCCCACGCCGCTGTCCAGCGCCAGATCATTACCGACCATCGACACCTTGCTCATGGCTTCCGGCCCGTTGCCGATCAACGTCGCACCTTTGACCGGTGCAGTGATCTTGCCGTCCTCGATCAGGTACGCCTCGCTGGTGGAAAACACGAACTTGCCGCTGGTGATGTCCACCTGACCGCCACCCAGGTTGGCGCAGTAGATGCCGCGTTTCACCGAGGCGATGATTTCCTCCGGGTCGCTTTCACCGGCGAGCATGTAGGTATTGGTCATGCGCGGCATCGGCAGGTGCGCGTAGGATTCGCGACGGCCGTTACCGGTGCGAGCCACACCCATCAGGCGGGCATTGAGCTTGTCCTGCATGTAGCCCTTGAGTACGCCGTTTTCGATCAGCGTGGTGCATTCGGTCGGCGTGCCCTCGTCATCGACGCTCAACGAGCCGCGACGACCGGCCAGGGTGCCGTCATCGACAATGGTGCACAGCTTCGACGCAACCATCTCGCCCATGCGCCCGCTATAAGCCGAGCTGCCCTTGCGGTTGAAGTCGCCCTCCAGGCCATGACCGACGGCTTCATGCAGCAGCACACCCGACCAGCCGGAACCGAGCACCACCGGCAAGGTTCCGGCCGGTGCCGGAATGGCTTCAAGGTTGACCAGCGCCTGGCGCAACGCTTCACGGGCATAGCCCATGGCGCGGTCTTCGCCGAGGAAATAACGGTAATCGGTCCGACCGCCACCGCCATGACCGCCGCGCTCGCGGCGACCGTTCTGCTCGACGATCACGCTGACATTGAAACGCACCAACGGCCGCACATCCGCCGCCAGACCGCCGTCGGTGGAAGCCACCAGAATCCGCTCCCAGACACCGGCCATGCTCACGGTGACTTGCTGGATGCGTGGGTCGAGGGCGCGGGTCGCGGCGTCGACTCGCTTGAGCAAATCGACTTTCTCGGCACGGGTCAGCACTTCCAGGGGATTGTCCGGCGCATACAACTGCGCGACGTCCTGGCTGGTGAATGCCTGTACCGTGCCGTGTTGCCCGGCCCGGGAAATCGAACGGGCGGCACGCGCCGCAGCGCCCAGGGCTTCAAGAGTGATGGCATTGCTGTAGGCAAAACCGGTTTTTTCACCCGATTGCGCGCGCACGCCCACACCTTGGTCAAGGTTGAAGCTGCCCTCCTTGACGATGCCGTCTTCCAGCGCCCAGGACTCGGAGATCTGTCCCTGGAAATACAGGTCGGCCGCATCGATGCCCGGCCCGGCCAGATCGCCAAGCACGCCTTGCAGGCTCTCGATCGTGACGCCACCGGGCGCCAACAGGTGTTCACTGACTGAGGACAACAACTCGCTCATATGCTTTACGCCTTAAATTCGTCGTTCTGATGCAGGTCGCTGGGCGCCCTGCGAGAAAAAGCGCCGGTGACTGGACACCGGCATCCGCGCCCGGATGGACGCCTGTTCGCTACTGTCGCGTTCGGCCAGCAGCACGGCCTCGCCTTGATCCTGTTGTGCCAGCACACGACCCCATGGGTCGATTATTGCCGCATGCCCCCAAGTTTCCCGCGGCCCCGGATGCGTCCCACCTTGGGCTGCCGCGAGCACATAACACTGGGTTTCGATGGCTCGCGCGCGAATCAGCACGTCCCAGTGCGCAGCGCCGGTCACGGCGGTAAAGGCCGACGGCGCGGTAATCAATTCCGCTCCGGCAGCACGCAATTCGCTGTAGAGCTCCGGGAAGCGCAAGTCATAACAAACCGTCAGTCCGACCCGGCCGACCGGTGTGTCCGCCACGACCACCCCGCTGCCATAAGCATAGTCATCGGATTCACGATAACGGCCACGATTGTCCGCCACATCGACGTCGAACAGGTGCAGCTTGTCGTAGCGCGCCACCGTTTCGCCCTGGTCGTCGACCAGCAACGAACAGGCATGCACTTTGGCCGTCGGTTGATCCACCGGCGGCAACGGCAATGTGCCGGCCACTATCCATAACTTGAGGTCGCGTGCGGTCTGTTTCAACCAGGGCAGGATCGGGCCTTCGCCCAGTGCTTCGGCGCGCCCGATGTCGGCAATGTCGCGCCGGCCCATAGCGGCGAAGTTTTCCGGCAATACCGCCAGTTTCGCACCGCCAGCAGCCGCTTGTTCAAGTAGCCGACGGGCCTGGGCCAGATTGGCCAGCACATCGCTCTGGCTGACCATTTGAATCACCGCGACAGACATGACCTTTTCCTTATTGAAATCAACACAGTCCTGTAGGAGCGAGCTTGCTCGCGATGAGTTTGAATGCGACGCGTGTTTTCAGGCGGCCCACGTCATCGTTCACGTCCATCGCGAGCGAGCTCGCTCCTACAAGGGGCGAGCCGCAATGGTCATGCTACTCCATAGGCCCGAAGGATGGCTTTTCAAAAAGGCTTGTCGAAGGTGATTTTCGGTTCTTTCCACGGCCCGTTGACGGTGTATTTCACACTGGCGAAACGGGCGACCCGGTCACCGATCAGCTTGTCGATCAGGAACAGCGCCCCACCGACCGCCGGTGCACCGACGATCAGTGCGGCGATCGGCAGGTTATTGGTCACCGGCAAGGTCACCAACAGTTTCGCATCGATCTGATCGGCCACCATGTTCAGGGTGCCGTCGAGTTCGATCGTGCTGGACGGCCCCGTCAGCCGGATCGGCTCACGGGTGACATACACTCCGTTCGTCCCAACCAGCAGCCCCTTGACCCGGTCATAACTCAGGCCTTTGCCGAACAGGTCGGAGAAGTCCAGGCGCAGGCGCCGGCCGATGGAGTTGAAGTTGAGTAAACCAAATACCCGCAGCGCCTGGGCACTGCCTTCAACCTCGACGAACTGGCCCTGATTGAGCGTCGCATCGAGCGAACCGGAGAAACGCTTGGTCGCTACCCAGGCCGGCGATCCGGGCCAGCGGCCATCGACATCCATATAAAAGTCCTTGCTGGTGACGCTCGGTGCATACCCCCAGTTCTTCAGCACATCGGCGAGGTTCTTGCCGCTGATGCGTCCCTTGTACCAGCTTGAGCTGGCGCCGGGCACGCCTTCCCAGCCACCGCTGCCCACCAACAGAATGCCCTTGAGGCCCAGGTCCAGCGAGTTGAACACGATGCCGTTGGCCGTCGGGCGAATTTTCAGCGACCAGCCGCCCACCAGATCCTGGCCCTGGAATAACTGATTGATGGTGATGTCCATCGCGGGGATTTTCGTCGGGTCTACCGACGCCAGCGGATCCGGTGAGTTTTCATCGGCCAGCACGGCCGGGTCCGGTGCGGGCAGGCGCACGGTTTGCAGATTGATCGTGATCGGCACCGCGTTCGTATCGGGCAGGTTGGCGTTGCCCTTGATCTGCTGGCTGTCGAGTTGCAGCGCCCAGGCGGAAGCCTTGCGCGTCAGCTGGATCGAGGCCTGATCGAGCGTGGTGCCGATACCGCTGAGCTTGCCCACCTTGAAGTCCGCACCGCTGAGCAATTGCCTGGCGCTGCCGCCAGGGTCCTGTCCGGCGTATTTATCCACCAGGTCCTTCCACGGGCCAACGTCCAGCTCCGACAGCACGCCTCGTACCCGCAGGCCTTTGGTGTCAGGCAATACCGCCTCGCCGCCACCGAGGGACAATTCCCCGCGACCGTCAGCGAAATTGCTGGCCGAGGCCGCGAACGTGAAGCTCGCCAGATCCCCGTAGTTGACCCAATAGCGCCGTTCGTCGCCCTGCAAGGTCATACGGAACTTCGTGTCGCGCCCGGTATCGGCGGTGATGCCGAACGGCGCAGGCAAGTCGACAGCCACGCCCTTGAGGCTGGAATTGACCAGCAACTGGCTGTCGGCGCCGTTCAAGGTCAGTTGCAGTTGATAAGGGATCACGCCACTCGCCGGCAGAGGCTGGGCCACCTTCAGCCAATCGGTCAGTTTCTTGACCTCGACCTGGCCCGACGCGGTCACCCGGGTATTGAGTTTACCCGGGCTGCCATCAGCAAAAATCTGTGCGGTAACCGGCTTGTCGAATGCCCTTGCGCTGATGTTCTGCCCGCTCAGGCCTTTGGCACTGTCGAAACGGAAGTCACCTTTGAGCTGGGTCAGTTCCAGTACAGGCTCGGCCAGTTTCAAACGTGCCTTGGCGGTCTTGAAATCGACGAGGATCTTCGGCTCCTCGCCTTTTGCCAGTGGAATGTCCAGGTTCAACTTGCCTTGCAGGTCTCCCTCGCCTTCCCAGCCGGCAAAGGTTGCCCCGGTGCCGATCGGCGCTTCCTGGAGGATTTTCAGGCCATCGCCCAAACCGCCGGCAAATCCGCCTTCGAGGAACAGATGAACGTTCTGCCCGGCAGGCACATGGGGAATGTTGACGTAAACATCGTTGACCTGGGTGTCGAGCAATTGGCCCTTGCTGGCCAGAATCCGCACACCGCTGTCTTCGACGAACACGTCGCCGCTGACCTTGCCGACATGGGGCCAGCCCGGCTGGAAGGCCAGTTCGGCATCGTGAACCTTGAAGTACAGGCTGATGCTGCGATCCACGTCTGCGGCACCGTGACTGAGCGAGCCTTGATACTGGAAGAAGCCTTGATCCACCGCGCCTTTGAGAATCGCGGTGCGCAGCCATTCATCCAGCGCCGGGCTGAGAACCGCCGGCAAGTACTTGGCGGTGTAGCGACCGTCACCGTCCACCAGGCCGACCCGCAGGTCCATGTAATCTTCCTGGGTGTGATCGAAATGCAGGCGAATCAGGAAGTCGCCAGCGATCTTGCCCTCCTCGCCCAGCACTTTCAGGTACGGCGCGATCAGGGTGAAACCTTCTTTATCGAGTTTCCAGGTCAGCCGCGCATTGGCCTGAATGTACTGCCAAGGCTTGGCGAAAATCGGGTCCAGGTGCAGCATGAAATCCTTGCTGTCCATGCGCAGTTCGCCGTGTCCCAGGTCACCGCTGATGCTGCCGCTGACATTTCGGGCCGCCGGCGCACCGTGATAGGCATCGAAGCCTACCTGGTCGAGGTTGGCGGCAAACCCGAACTTGCTGTCGTCGGTGGCATTCGGGCGCAAGTCGACCAGCACGTTACGCAATCCACCCGTGACTTTCAGCCGCTCGACGACCTTGGCAAAACCTTCCGGCAACGGCGCCAGGGCGTTGAGCAACGGCGTAAGCGGAGTGAGATCGACCCGGTCGGCTTGCAGGTGCCAGAGCTCTTCGGTTGTATTAGTGGCGGCGCTTTGCTTGAGCTGCAAATGCGTTTCCCAGCGGGTCTCGCCGAGGTTCATCGCCAGGGAATCCAGAGTCACTGACACGCCTTCGGCGCTGCGCTGGAAGTAACCATTGAGCGCCAGGTTATTGATCTGGATCGGCTTGCGCTCGGCGTAGGCGCCCTTGAGTTGTGGCGCGTTCAAGCGCACTGCTGCGCTTTGCAGGGTGCCTTTGCCCCAGGTCAGCCAAAGCTCGCCACCGGCCTTGATCTCGGAAAAACTCCACTCCTGGGTCACTCGCTCGGGCAACCACTTCGACCAGTCGCTTTGCGGCAGGCTCAGGTAGGCCTCGGCTTCACCGTCCTTCCATTGGCTGGCACGAATGCGGGTGCGCAGACTCATGGCCACCGGCTGGCCGTCGGGCAGGGTCAGGCGGGCGTCGAGTCGCTGCCGGGTAGCACCTGTTTTCAGATTCACGCCGACGTAAGTCAGAGTCAGCGGCGACTGGGCAAATGGCTGCAACGTTACCTGGCTGTCCAGCACCGACAGTTGCTGGATCATCTGCATGCGATCGAGCAGTTGTTCCGGATCAGTTGGCTGGTCCTGCTGCACCGGCAATCCTTCCAGCGCCCATTGACCGTCGTTGCCCTCCTTGACGCTGATCTTCAGGCCGCTGAGTTCCAGATGAGCGATGCGTACCTGACGGGCCAGCAGGCTGGCCCAAAGGTCCGGCACCGCACGCACCTGATCCAGGTGCAAGGCATTGGCGCCCTCGCCGACCGTCACATCGTGCGCCATCAATATGGGAGCGAATCCACTCCAGCTGCCTTCGAGCTCGCCGATCTGCAATGGCATGCCCAAGGTATCGCTGGCTTTGCTTTCGATGTCGGCACGGTACTCGGCGACTAACGGCGTCAGCTCCCGGCCAAGGCTGACGTAGAGCGCCATCAACACCAAAACCAACGCGCACAGGCCCAGACCCCAGCGGGTCAGTGCGGCCAAAATGCGTGTCAGACGGTCCATGTCAGATGGCCCCCATGGCAAAAAATTTGCAAAAAGCTGAGGCCAGCCATTCTTGAACAATCAAAACGATACGCTTCAGAGCAGCACCACGTCGTATTGTTCCTGGGAATACATGGTTTCGACCTGGAAGCGGATGGTGCGCCCGATAAACCCTTCCAGCTCGGCGACGTTGCCCGACTCTTCGTCGAGCAGGCGGTCCACCACTTTCTGGTTCGCCAATACACGATAGCCTTCCGCCTGATAGGCGCGAGCCTCACGCAGGATTTCGCGGAAGATTTCGTAGCAAACGGTTTCCGGGGTCTTGAGCTTGCCGCGTCCCTGACAGGCGTTGCACGGCTCGCACAACACTTGCTCAAGGCTTTCGCGGGTCCGCTTGCGGGTCATCTGCACCAGGCCCAGTTCGGTGATACCGATGATGTTGGTCTTGGCGTGATCGCGTTCCAGTTGCTTTTCGAGCGTGCGCAACACCTGGCGCTGGTGTTCTTCATCTTCCATGTCGATGAAGTCGATGATGATGATTCCGCCGAGGTTACGCAGGCGCAATTGACGGGCGATGGCCGTCGCGGCTTCGAGGTTGGTCTTGAAGATGGTTTCTTCGAGGTTGCGATGGCCGACGAACGCCCCGGTGTTGACGTCGATGGTGCTCATGGCTTCCGCCGGATCGACCACCAGATAACCGCCGGACTTGAGCGGGACCTTGCGCTCGAGCGCCTTCTGGATTTCGTCTTCGACGCCATACAGGTCGAAAATCGGCCGCTCGCCCGGGTAATGCTCCAGACGGTCGGCAATCTCGGGCATCAATTCGGCGACGAATTGCGTGGTTTTCTGGAAGGTTTCCCGGGAGTCGATGCGGATCTTCTCGATTTTCGGGCTCACCAGATCACGCAGGGTGCGCAGCGCCAATCCGAGGTCTTCGTAGATAACGCTGGGCGCACTGATGGTCTTGATCTGGGCGCTGATCTGATCCCAGAGCCTGCGCAGGTAGCGGATGTCCATGAGGATTTCATCGGCGCCTGCGCCTTCGGCTGCCGTGCGCAGGATGAAACCGCCGGCCTCCTTGATACCTTCCTTGGCCACGCAATCAGTGACCACTTGCTTGAGGCGTTCGCGCTCGGCTTCGTCTTCGATCTTCAGGGAAATGCCGACATGTGCGGTGCGTGGCATGTACACCAGGTAACGCGAAGGGATCGACAACTGAGTGGTCAGGCGTGCGCCCTTGGAACCGATCGGGTCCTTGGTCACTTGCACCACCAGGCTCTGGCCTTCGTGCACCAGGGCACTGATGCTCTCGACCGCTGGGCCTTCGCGCAGGGAAATTTCCGACGCATGAATGAACGCGGCACGATCGAGGCCGATATCGACGAATGCCGCCTGCATCCCCGGCAATACCCGCACGACTTTGCCTTTATAGATGTTGCCGACGATCCCGCGCTTTTGCGTACGCTCGACGTGGACCTCTTGCAGGACACCGTTTTCGACCACCGCCACGCGCGACTCCATCGGCGTGATGTTGATCAGGATCTCTTCACTCATGGCAGGGTCTCGTTCAGGCATGTTCACGATAATGGCCGCATCTGTTCAGAACGTTGCTTGGTCTGCGTTCCGGGCTTGCCAACAGGGTATGCCGAAATGGCCGAGCAGTTCCGCGGTTTCGCAAAGCGGTAGTCCGACCACCGCTGAATAACTTCCATTGAGCCCGGCGACAAACACCGCACCCAGTCCTTGAATACCATAACCGCCCGCCTTGTCCCTTGGTTCGCTGCTGGCCCAATAGGCGGCGGCTTCTTCACGACTGATATCACGAAAGCGCACCCGACTGGTGACAACCCGGGACTCGCAACGTTCGCCATCGAGCACGGCAATCGCGGTCAGGACCTCATGCTCACACCCTGACAACATCATCAACATGGTGCACGCATCCGCTTGATCAACCGGTTTGCCGAGAATCTTTCCGTCGAGCACCACGGCGGTATCGGCTCCGAGCACACAGAACGGGCCATCGGACACGACAGCGCTGCGCCCTGCTTCGGCTTTGCCGCGCGCCAGGCGCTCGACGTAGGCCGAAGGGGATTCTTGTGGTAAAGGGGTTTCATCGATGTCCGCACTGACGGCGGAGAATGGAACGCCGATCTGCGTGAGCAGTTCACGTCGACGCGGCGAACCAGAGGCGAGGTACAACCGTTTCATCAAGACCTCTCCCTGTCTAATGCCAGACCGAATCAATTGATTTTGTAGCGTCGACGCAATCCGCGCAAACCGAAACTGATCCAGGGCCAGAGCAATGCACTGACCAGTGCCGGCAGCACCAGCGCCAGCGTCGGCTGACGATTGCCGGTCAAGGCACTGAGCCATAGCTGTACAAGTTGGGCGAGGCCGAAGATCACCAGGATCACCAGGCTCTGCTGCCACATCGGGAACATCCGCAGGCGTTGTTGCAGCGCCAGTACGAGGTAGGTGATGAGCGTCAGGATCAATGCGTTCTGGCCCAACAAGGTGCCGTAGAGCACGTCTTCAGCCAGTCCCAGGCAAAACGCCGTTACCATCCCGACTGTCTGCGGCATGTTCAACGCCCAGAATGCCAGCAGCAAGGCCAGCCACAGCGGGCGCAGGATTTCCATGAATTGCGGCAGGGGCGAAACGCTCAGCAGCAGCCCGACGGCGAACGTCAGCCAGACTATCCAGCCGTTTCGGGATGCTTTTACACCGCCCATTATTCTCTCCCCACTGGAGTGGCCGGCGCGGCGACTGGCGGTTTGGCGGCAGGCTTCGCGGCAGCGGGTTTAGTCGCCGCAGGATGCGTGGCCGCAGGCTTGGCTGGCGTGGTGGCT
>NZ_JBGLYV010000149.1:0-11201 GCF_047304225.1 Pseudomonas sp. Pseusp3
AGCCCGCTCCCACAAGAGCAACGCTGCACCCTGTGGGAGCGGGCTTGCTCGCGAAGGGGTCAATCAGAACGCATAGGGAATACTGACCTTGGCCCAAAGCATTTCCCCTTCAGGCCGGTTTTCCACGTCGAATTCCTTGGCCCAGCGAATCTCCGCGCTGGCGTATTTGAGAAAGGTCCAGTGCAGCGCCGGACCAATCGCAAACACCTGGCCGCGCACCCCGTCGTTCACGTCCTGGCCATTGAACTGCACGGTGTGGCCGAACTGTTTGTCATCGGTGGTTTGCTTCAGGTAGTAGCCGTTCAGCCCGAGCATCAGGTCGTCGGTGATCTTGAAACTGGCCGAATAGTCGAAGTGGAAAATCTGCCCCGACTTGTAATCGGTGTCCTTGTTTTTTTCGTTGAAACTGTAGGTGGTCTTCATCGACACCTCGGTTCTGTCCGTCGGCAGCCAGGTGAAGGAGAACAAGGGTTTGTAGGTGTAGAAGTTGTTGCTGGTATTGGCCAGGCGATCAACGCTGTATTCGCCGGTCGGCACGGTGACTTCAATGGCGGCGCCGAGGGTCAGGTTCGGGCCCATGTCCCAGAGAATGATCGGCGCGATCGTGGTGTCGCCCATGCCTTCGCGGGTGTCCTGCAAGCCGAACACCGCGACTTCCTGCTTGAGCCACGGTTGCGCGATGTAGCCGGCCAGCCGGCCGCCGAATACCCGCACCGGGCTGAGGTAATCCAGGCGCGGAATGACTGCCGTGGATTCGATCTCGACGTTTGGCACCTTGCCGCCGAGCGAGCTGATGTTCAGCTTCGTGGCTTTGTAGTGGTTGTAGTAGAGGTTGAACGCAACCATGTTGTCCGGAAGGCTGTCGGGCGAAAGCGGCAACATGAAAAAGCCGTCGGTGCCGGGGCCGATGTTGTCCACGCCAGCCTCGGTGGCCAGTGCCGGTTGCGGGGCGCAGACGCCGGCCAGGCCAATGACCAGTAGGGGAAGAGTCGTGCGGGTCGGGATCATGGGTGTCCTCATTATTATTGTTAGCGGGCTTTCCGGCGTCCATACGAGGGCCGCAACATAGAAATAGGCTGTCTGTGCCCCGCAAGGTAGGGTATTGGCGGCCATTTAGGGGGGCATCTGCGGACAGCCTTCGAACCCTGTGCTAACTTCTTCCGACATAACCGGTTACAAAAATAAGAATGCAGCTCGACCCGGAATGTACAGTCCCATGCAAATGAAAGTGACCGACCCCACCTTTGAACTGGCGCTGGTGTCGCCGTTCCTCCTGCACACCCTGGCCGAAGTCGCCGAGCAAAAAGGCATCGACCCCGAGAGCCTGTGCCGAGGGTTGGGATTTGACTTTGAAGACCTTCAGGACCCGGCACAGCGCATTTCCTATCGCCAGGCCGTGGCCATGATTCAGCGAGCGCTCAAAGTCCTGCCCAATCAGGGGCTGGGCTTGTGGGTCGGCGCGCAGAATGTACTCGGAACGCTGGGGTTGTTGGGGCATGTATTGTCGCTGTGCAAGACCTTGCGCGATGCCTTTGAACTGGGCATCCGTCATCAACACACTTCCGGCAGCATTGTCGTGTCGAGCGTGGAGGAGGCGGGTGATCGGGTGTTTGTCGACGTTGAATGCCGCTTGCCGTTCGCCGACGTGCAGTTGTTCGCGGTCGAGGAGTTTTTCGCCAGCCTGCTGGTGTACGGCCGGGCGCTGGTCGGGGCGGATTTCAAGCCGATGGCCGTGGAGTTCATGCATGCCGCGCCGGACTATCTCAGCGAATATTCGCGCCTGCTGGGGCCGGACGTGCGTTTCGGTTGCCTGCAGAACCGCATGGTGATCGATGCGTATTGGCTGGACGTTCACTTGCCCAATCACCATTCCCTGGCCCTGCGTCAGGCAGTGAAGTTGCTCGAACTGGAAGCTGCGCAGGTGCACCGGAAAATGGATTTGATCCAGGCGGTTGAACGGGCGATTGCCCGGGACCTGACCGAGGGCAGCCACATCGAGAAAATCGCCGGCGACCTGAACATGAGCAGCCGCACCTTGCGCCGCCGCCTCACCGAACATGCCCTGACGTTCGAGACACTGCTGGAACAAGTGCGCCAGGCCCGCACCATGAGCCTGCTGGCCAACCCGGACATGTCCATCGAGCGCATCACCGAGGAAGTCGGCTACAGCGACGTGCGCAGCTTTCGCCGGGCTTTCAGGCGCTGGACCGGCATGAGCCCGAGTGCGTTCCGCAACGAAAGCCCCAGCGCGGTTTGATCTCCTTGTAATGAGAGGGGCTTGTGTGGCCTCTGACAGCACACAAACCCTCGTACTCCGGTTAAACTCCGAGCTCTTTTTCGAGGAGTTCATATGAGTCATTACCAGCCGGGCATTCTCGCCACCCCCGTTCCGCCTCAAGCCCGCCATATGTTCTTCGCTCTCGAATCCGTCGCTGCTCTACCGACCGCGCTCGATAACCTGCAAGGCTTGGTGGACGGCAAATCGGTGGTGGTCGGCTTCGGTGAATCCCTGGTCAAGGCGCTGGATGGGCAGATCGAAGGCCTGCGCGTTTTCCCGGCACTGACCGGTGTCGGCGTCGATAATCCATCGACCCAACAGGCGCTCTGGTGCTGGCTGCACGGTGAAGACCGTGGTGAGTTGCTCAACCGCAGCAACGCCATCGCAGCAGCATTGGCCCCGGCGTTGCGCCTGGTGCAGATGAACGAAACCTTCCGCCACATGAGCGGCCATGACCTGACCGGCTACGAGGATGGCACCGAGAACCCACACGACGAAGCCGCCGTGAGCGCCGCCGTGGTCGGTGAGGGCGCGGACGGTACGGTGGGTGGCAGCTTTGCCGCGATCCAGCAGTGGCAGCATGACTTGAAAGGTTTCCATGCGCTGTCGGCGGATGAAAAAGACAACATCATGGGCCGCCGCTTGAGCGATAACGAGGAGATCGACGACGCGCCGGTTTCCGCCCACGTCAAACGCACCGCCCAGGAAAGCTTTGCGCCTGAGGCCTTCGTGGTGCGCCGCTCGATGCCGTGGATCGAAGGTGACCGCGCCGGCCTGATGTTCCTGGCCTTCGGTTTTTCCCTCGATGCCTTCGAAGCCCAACTGCGTCGCATGAGTGGCCTGGAAGACGGCATCACCGACGGCCTGTACCGCATCAGCCGTCCGGTCACCGGCGGCTACTACTGGTGCCCGCCGCTCAAGGACGGTCGACCGGACCTGCGCGCATTGCGCATCGGCTGAGAAGCAGGGAGAGCCTATGAACGTGGTGCGCTGGGGCATGATCGGTTGTGGCAGTGTCGCTGAACGCAAAAGCGCACCGGCCTTCTACAAGGCATCCGGATCGGCGTTGGTGGCGGTGATGGGCCGGCGCCTGGAAGCCGTCACCGACTACGCCGCGCGCCACGGCATCGCTCGGGTCTACACCGATGCGCAAGCGCTGATCGACGATCCCGAGGTCGACGCGGTGTACATCGCCACGCCACCTGACAGCCATCACGCTTATGCCTTGCAGGTGGCCGCCGCCGGCAAGCATTGCTGCGTCGAGAAACCGATGGCGCTGAACGCCGGGCAAAGCCGCGAGATGCAGCAGGTGTTTGCCGATGCGGGGCTGCACCTGTTCGTGTCCTATTACCGACGTTCGCTGCCACGCTTCCGGCAAGTGCGGCAATGGCTGGAGGAGGGGCGGATCGGCGAGGTCCGGCACTTGAGCTGGACGCTCACCAAAGCCCCGTCGGCAGCGGACCGAAACGGCACCGATAACTGGCGCACTGACCCGACGATTGCCGGTGGCGGCTACTTCGCCGATCTGGCCAGCCATGGCCTGGACCTGTTTCAGTACCTGCTCGGCGATATCGTCGAAGTCGCCGGGTTCACCGCACGGCAGGCCGGCTTGTACGCGGCCGAAGATGCCGTCAGCGCCACCTGGCGGTTTGCCAGCGGGGCACTGGGGATGGGCTGCTGGAACTTCGTTGCCGATCGCCGTGAAGACCGGGTCGAAGTGATTGGCAGTAAAGGCCGGATCACGTTTTCAGTGTTCGACGAGCACCCGGTCGAGCTGCACACTGATGAACATCTCAGCCTGAACATCGAGCATCACGCGCACATCCAGTGGCACCACGTATTGGGCATGAATGCGCACATACGTGGTGACGCGCAGCATCCGGCCGTGGCCGGGCAGGCGTTGAAGACCGATTGGGTCATGGACCAGATCCTCAAGCGCCACTGATTCTTCAGACCGCACACAATCCCTTGTAGGAGCGAGCCTGCTCGCGATGGTCGTCAACGATAACGCTGGAAGCCTGACACCCCACGGCGTTCTCGGGTTTATCGCGAGCAGGCTCGCTCCTACAGTTTTGGATTGCGTTGTGCATCTAACCTTATGCGCATTCGGTATTTCTCAAGCTTGTCATTACCTCTCTAAGATCACGTCATAACTCGTTATAACAAGTGATCTGCCATGACCGATAACGTTCTATCCCTGAGCAGCGTCCCGTTGCACACCCAGCTGCGAGACGTGCTGCGCGCGCGCATCCTCGACGGTGAATACCCGCAAGACAGCCAGATGCCTTCCGAAAGCGAGCTTGGCGCGTTGTTCAAGGTCAGCCGCATCACCGTGCGCCAAGCCTTGGGTGACCTGCAAAAGGAAGGGCTGATTTTCAGGATCCACGGCAAAGGCACCTTCGTCGCCAAGCCGAAAACCTTCCAGAACGTCAGTACCCTGCAAGGCCTGGCCGAGTCCATGACCGGTCGAGGATATGAGGTGATCAACCGCCTGCGCAGCTTCAGGTTCATTGCCGCCGACAAGCTCGTCGCCGAGCGTTTGCAGGTCGCCGAAGGCGAGGTCGTGGCGCAGATCAAACGGGTGCGCCTGATCAATCGCGAGCCGATTTCCCTGGAAATCACTTACCTGCCCAAGGCCGTTGGCGAGCGCCTGGAAAAAGCCGACCTGGTCACTCGCGACATTTTCCAGATCCTGGAAAACGACTGCGGCCTGACCCTGGGGCACGCCGACCTGGCCATCGATGCGGTACTGGCCGACAGCGACCTGACTCGGGCGCTGAACGTCGAACCTGGCTCGCCGATCATGCGTATCGAGCGCCTGACCCACGATGCCGAGGGTCGGCCGCTGGACTTCGAACACCTTTACTACCGTGGCGATGCCTTCCAGTACCGCCTGCGGATCGACCGGCACAAAGGGGCTTGAACATGACACGCAACACCCTCGAACAGGAATACGACATCGTCGTGATCGGCGGCGGCACTGCCGGCCCGATGGCAGCGATCAAGGCCAAGGAACGCAACCGCGACCTGCGGGTGCTGTTGATCGACAAGGCCAACGTCAAGCGCAGCGGCGCGATCAGCATGGGCATGGACGGCCTGAACAACGCGATCATTCCCGGCCACTCGACGCCGGAGCAATACACCAAGGAAATCACCATCGCCAACGACGGCATCGTCAACCAGGCTGCGGTGTACGCCTACGCGACCCATAGCTTCGAAACCATCGAGCAGCTGGACCGCTGGGGCGTGAAATTCGAGAAGGACGAAACCGGCGACTACGCGGTGAAGAAGGTCCACCACATGGGCGCTTATGTGTTGCCGATGCCGGAAGGGCACGACATCAAAAAAGTCCTGTACCGGCAGCTCAAGCGCGCGCGGGTGACCATTACCAACCGGCTGGTCTGCACCCGATTGCTGACGGATCAAGAGGGTACGGTCAACGGCGTGATGGGCTTCGATTGCCGAACCGCTGACTTCCATGTGATCAAGGCCAAAGCGGTGATCCTCGCCTGCGGTGCCGCCGGACGCCTGGGGTTGCCATCCTCGGGCTACCTGATGGGCACCTACGAAAATCCGACCAATGCCGGCGATGGCTACTCAATGGCCTACCACGCCGGGGCCGAGCTGGCGAACCTGGAGTGTTTCCAGATCAACCCGCTGATCAAGGATTACAACGGCCCGGCCTGCGCCTACGTCACCGGTCCCTTGGGCGGCTACACCGCCAACAACAAGGGCGAGCGCTTCATCGAGTGTGACTACTGGAGTGGACAGATGATGTGGGAGTTCCATCAGGAACTGGAAAGCGGTAACGGTCCGGTGTTCCTCAAGCTCGATCACCTGGCCGAGGAAACCATCCAGAACATCGAGGAGATCCTGCACAGCAACGAGCGTCCGAGTCGCGGCCAGTTCCATGCCAATCGCGGCACCGACTACCGCACGCAGATGGTCGAGATGCACATCTCGGAAATCGGCTTTTGCAGCGGGCATTCGGCGTCGGGGGTGTGGGTCAACGAGAAGGCCGAGACCTCGGTCAAGGGCTTGTACTCGGCCGGTGACATGGCCGCGGTGCCGCACAACTACATGCTCGGCGCGTTCACCTACGGCTGGTTCGCCGGCCACAACGCGGCGGATTTTGTCGCCGGACGTGAGTTTTCAGCGCTGGATGCCCGGCAGATCGAAACCGAAAAACAACGGGTCTATGCGCCACTGGATCGCGAACACGGCCTGCCACCCGCGCAGGTCGAGTACAAGCTGCGGCGCTTCGTCAACGACTACCTGCAACCGCCGAAAGTGACGAAGAAGATGCAGATCGGCCTGCAACGTTTCAGCGACATCCAGCGCGACCTCGACCAGATCAAGGCCCACAACGCCCACGAGCTGATGCGTGCCATGGAAGTCAGCATGATCCGCGACTGCGCCGAAATGGCCGCCCGCGCTTCACTGTTCCGCGCCGAAAGTCGCTGGGGGCTGTACCACTATCGCGTCGATCACCCGCAGCGCAACGACAACGACTGGTTTTGCCATTGCCACTTGAAGAAAGGCGAAAACGGTTTGATGACCAGTTTCAAGAAAGCCGTCGAGCCCTACATCATCCCGCTCGACGCCGATGAAATGCAGGCCTACGACCGATTGCGGGTCGGCGCCGACGCGGCGTGATGCCGTCAACGAAAGAGAGAGTGAACATGGCCTATCAACCCCAGGAAATCTTCTTCCGCTCCAACGCACCGGTCACGGTCGACGAGGACCTTTGCATCGCCCACAAAGGCTGCACCGTCTGCGTCGACGTTTGCCCGATGGACCTGCTGGCGATCAACCCGGCCACGCAGAAGGCCTACATGGCGTTCGACGAATGCTGGTACTGCATGCCCTGTGAAAAGGACTGCCCGACCGGGGCGGTGAAAGTGGAGATTCCTTATTTATTGCGTTGACTGACAGGACGCCTTCGCGGGCAAGCCCGCTCCCACAGTGATTTGTGCTGTCCCTCAGATTGTGAAAACAACCACGAAACCTGTGGGAGCTGGCTTGCCAGCGATGAGGCCAGTAAATACGACACAAAAGCCATCCGGCCACCACCGGACGCCTGCTTCAAAACACCCCTCGTTTCCCACCGCGCCCTGATCGCGGCGGAGACGAACATCCAATAAATGATTCGAGGGGAAACACTCATGATGTTGCGTGCAGCTTTGGCCGGTCTGGTACTGGCTTCCTTCACCTTGTCGGCGTCAGCCGAAACCATCCGCATTGCCATCGGCACCCAGGACACCACCATCAACTGCGCCGCCGGTGGCCTGTTGATTCGTGAGTTGGGTCTGCTGGACAAATACCTGCCCCACGAGGGCCCCTATAAAGACGCCCAATACGACGTGCAGTGGAAAAACTTCACCAGCGGCGCACCCCTGACCAACGAGATGGTGGCCGGCAAACTCGACTTCGGCGCCATGGCCGATTTCCCCGGTGCGTTCAATGGTGTGGCTTTTGAAACGGCGGGCAAGCACAGCCTGTTTATCAGCGTGCTGTCGGGCAGCACCAAGGGCAGCGGCAACGGCATCGTGGTGCCGAGTGCATCCGGCGTGCAGTCGCTGGCCGAGCTCAAGGGCAAGAGCATCTCCGTGCCGTTCGCCTCCACCGCCCATGGCATGTTGCTGCGCGCCGTCGCGGCGCAGGGCTGGGACCCGCTCAAGGACGTGAACATCATCGCCCAGCCGCCGGAAGTCGCCGGCTCCGCGTTGCAGGCCGGCAAGATCGATGCTCACGCCGACTTCGTGCCCTTCGCCGAACTGTTCCCGAGCCGTGGTTTCGCCCGCAAGATTTATGACGGCTCCCAGGCCAACGCGCCGACCTTCCACGGTGCGCTGGTCGATCAGGCCTATGCCAGGCAGTACCCTGAAATCGTCGTCGCTTACCTGCGGGCGAGTATCGAAGCCAACCAGTTGCTGGCGGCTGAACCGGAGAAATACAGCGAGCTGATCGCCAAGGTCACCGGGGTCGATGCCGAGGTCAACTACCTGTTCCATGGCCCCCTCGGCGTGCAGACCCGTGACCTGAGCTGGAAGCCGGAATACCGTCAGGCCGTGGGCACTGCCATCGATACCCTGAAGTTGTTGAAGAAGGCCGATCGCGGTCTCGATCTGAATACCTTCATCGACGACCAATACATTCGCGCCGCGTTCAAGGCGTCGAACCTGGACTACACAGCGCAACTGGCCAACTACGCGCAGACGCCGCTTAAAGCGGTGGATGCGTCGAGCGGCAAAGGCATCACCGACTTCAGCCACGTGGCCGAGATCTGGGTCCGCGGCGAACCGAAAGTCCGCCAGTACGCGTCGGCGGAGCTGGCGTTCACGGCGTTGGCCGCCCTGAAGCAGGAAGGCAAAAACATCCGCGCGGTGTACACCCAGGCCAGCGACAGCGGGATCAAGTTGCTGGCGGATCAGGCGTGGTTTGCCAGTGATGCGAAAGGGCGACTCAGTGCGTTCCTGCTCAAGGGCCAGGCCCAGCAGTTCGCCACCGCCCAGGGCGGGAAAGTGTACGACTTCACCGATGCTACCGCACAAGCCGTGGCTGTTCGCTAACAGCCGAAACACCACAGCCCCCTGTAGGAGCGAGCTTGCTCGCTAAAAACGTCCGGACAACGCGATCCGTCAGACAGAGCGCGTAATCGTTGGCGTTCTTCGCGAGCAAGCTCGCTCCTACAGGAGGTGGGTTGAGAGGAATAATTGTGTACCGATCATATTCACGCTGGATCCCCAGAGCCGCGTCCTTGCTGCTCTGCCTGCTGTTCTGGCAACTCGCCGCCAGCCACCACTGGAACCTCGGCCTGGTGACCTTCGCCAACGTCCCGACACCCGTGGCGGTCATTGAAGCCGCCCTCGGCCTCGGCGACTCGGGCAAACTCGCGCAACACCTGGGCAGCAGCCTTGGCCGGGTATTCGCCGGCTACCTCGCCGCGCTGATCATCGGTGTGGCCCTGGGCCTGGCCATCGGTCGCTCGAAATGGGCCGAAGACCTGCTGCTGCCGCCCCTGGAAGTGCTGCGCCCGATCCCGGCGGTGGCGTGGATTCCCCTGGCGATCCTGATGTTTCCTTCGTCGGAACTGTCGATGGTGTTCATCACCTTCACCGGCGCACTGTTCCCGATCCTGCTCAACACCGTGCATGGCGTCGAAGGCGTCGACCCGCGGCTGATCGCCTCGGCGAAAAGCCTCGGGGCAGGGCGCCGGGCAATCCTGCTGGAGGTCGTACTTCCCGGGGCCGGACCCAGCATCATTACCGGCCTGGCCATCGGCATGGGCACCTCGTGGTTCTGCCTGGTCACGGCAGAAATGATCTCCGGCCAGTTCGGCATTGGTTATTACACCTGGGAGTCCTACACCATCCAGAACTACGCCGACATCGTCGTCGGCATGTTGCTGATTGGCGTGCTCGGCATGGGCAGCAGCCTGCTGATCAAACGTCTGGGCGGGCTGTTCACGCCCTGGCATCGACCACGAGGAAAAGCCTGATGAGCGTTTTTCAACACCTGCAAGGACGTATCGATATTCGCGGGCTGTCAATCAGCCTGGGCGAGGGCCAAGCGGCCTTCGAAGCGGTGCAGGGTCTCGATTGCCAGATCGAACCGGGACAGTTCGTGTGCATTCTCGGGCCGTCCGGCTGCGGCAAGTCGACTTTGCTCGGCGCGTTGGCGGGGCACCTGCAACCGCGCACCGGCACCTTGAACGTGGATGGCGCGCCGGTATCGGGGCCATCGCCACAACGCGGCATGGTGTTCCAGCAGCACACCTTGTTTCCGTGGCGCACGGTGCGTGACAACGTGGCGTTCGGCTTGAAAATGCGTGGCGTCGGCAAGGCCGAACGGCACAAGGCGGCGGATGAAATCCTCGCCCTGGTGGGGCTCGAAGGGTTTGCCGGGCGCTGGCCCGATCAGCTCTCCGGCGGCATGCAGCAACGGGTGGAAATTGCCCGGGTGCTGGTCAACCGCCCGCGCCTGTTGCTGATGGATGAACCCTTCGGTGCCCTCGATGCCCTGACCCGGTTGAACATGCAGGAACTGCTGCTGGACATCTGGACGCGCATCCGCACCACCGTGGTGTTTGTCACCCATGACATCGACGAAGCGCTGTTCCTCGCCGACCGCTTGCTGGTCATGAGTTCACGCCCCGGGCGGATCATCGAAGACCTGCGCCTGGACTTCCCCAGGCCGCGCAGCACGGAGCTGGTGACCCGCCCTGAATTCTCGCACCTGAAGCGTCATTGCCTCGAACTCCTGCGCCACGAAGACGGCCGGCAGCTGCCGCGCCTGAATCCGCTCGGCCTTCCCCCTGAAAACAAACTGCCGCGATTTGCCCTATGACCTCACTATTCGATGTAACCGATAACGACGACATTCTTGCCCTGCAGCCGCGCCTGACCGATGACGACCCCGGTGTACGCCGGATCGCGTTGATCGAGTTGGCCGATCTTGAGGAGCCGGACGGCCTGCTGTGGTTGATCGATCGACTGGCCGAAGACCCGATTGCCGACGTTCGCGCCGAAGCCGCGCGGTTGCTGGAAGCCTGGGAGGACGAGCCCGTGGTCGAAGCGTTGTGCCAGGCGCTGACTGATCCATCCCCGGCGGTGCAGGCGGCCGCTGCGCAAAGCCTTAGCCTGCTCAAGAGCGAGGCGGCGGGCCGGGTCATACTGCCGTGGACCGGGCACGCCGACACTGGCGTACGCATTGCCGCGTTCAGGGCCTTGCGCGAGTTGCGTTGCCCCGATGCCGCCGATGCGGCTGCACGGGCATTGGACGATGAAAGCGCCGGTGTGCGCCGCGAAGCGGTAGGTGTGCTCGGCTGGCTTAAGCAACTCGAGGCCTTGCCGGCGCTGGCGCGGTTGGCCAGCGATGACCCGGACACCGACGTACGGCGTGCCGCCACCGGGGCGTTGGG
>NZ_JBGLYV010000014.1:0-84941 GCF_047304225.1 Pseudomonas sp. Pseusp3
TTCGCGAGCAAGCCCGCTCCCACAGGGTTCTGTCTATACCGTTACACCACTTAAAGGCGGCAGTTTTGCCAGCTTCAATGCGATCAGCAGCGCAATCACCAGCAGCGTGCCGATAAACAGCCCGATGCCGTTCCAGCCACCCAGATGCCAGAACACCCCACCCGCCGTGCCTGCAATACTCGACCCGGCGTAGTAGCTGAACAGGTACAGCGACGAAGCCTGCCCCTTGGCCTTGGTGGCGCGGCGGCCGATCCAGCTGCTGGCTACCGAATGGGCGCCGAAGAAGCCGAAGGTGAACACCAGCATGCCGATGATCACCAGCGGTAGCGGCGTGAACATGGTCAGGGCCAGGCCGGCGATCATCAGTGCAATGGTGCTCCAGAGCACTTTGCGTCGACCGAGCTTGTCGGCCAGGGCGCCGATTTTCGCCGAGCTGTAGATGCCTGACAGGTACACCACCGAGAGCATCCCGACGAACGCCTGTTCCATGTGATACGGCTCGGCCAGCAGGCGATAGCCGATGTAGTTGAACAGTGTGACGAACGCACCCATCAGCACAAAGGCTTCGAGGAACAGCAGCGGCAGGCCGGCGTCGCGAAAGTGCATGGTGAAACCGTCGAGCAGGCTGCGCGGGTGCAGCGAGCGGGCGCGGAAGTTGCGCGACTCGGGGAGGATTTTCCAGAACACCGCCGCCGCAATCAGGGCCAGGCCGCCGATCACCAGCATTGCCGTGTGCCAACTGACGAAGTCGATCAGCACTCCGGTAATCAGGCGCCCACACATCCCGCCAATCGCGTTACCGCCGATGTACAGCCCCATCGCCAGACCGATGTGTTGCGGGTGGATCTCTTCGCTCAGGTAGGTCATGGCGACCGCCGCCAGGCCGCTCAATGACAGCCCCACCAATGCCCGCATCGCCAGCACCGCGTGCCAGCTCGGCAGCATCGCACTGGCAACGGTGCACAGGGCGGCGGCGAACAGCGCGGCGACCATCACCGGCTTGCGCCCGACGCGGTCGGAGATCGGCCCGGTGATCAGCAGGCCGAAAGCGAGCATGCCGGTGGCCACGGAAAGGATCAGGCTGCTTTGCGCCGCGTTGATGGAATATTCGTGGGACAACAGCGGCATCATCGGTTGTACGCAGTAGAGCAGGGCGAAGGTCGCGAAGCCGCCGCAGAACAGTGCCAGCACGGTGCGCATGAACGCCGGCGTGCCTTTTTCGATGTAGATCTCTTTCAGTTCGACGACGGCATCGTCCAGTGCGGCGGGAGGAGCTACTTGAACAAGCGGGGCGGAAGCGGTTTTCACGGTGGACCTCGGAGGAGCGCAGCCGGTCAGGCAATGAAAAAAGCATATAGCTGGCTAATGATTCAATCCAATATATTGTTCGACCTGTTTGATAGCTTCTACGACCTAATGAGGTTTTCATGGAATTGCGTCATCTGCGCTACTTCATCGCCGTCGCCGAAGAACTGCACTTCGGCCGCGCCGCACAGGTGCTGGGCATCTCCCAACCACCGCTGAGCCAGCAGATTCAGGCGCTGGAACAGGAAGTCGGCGCCCGGCTGTTCGAGCGTACCAATCGTCGGGTCGAGCTGAGCGAGGCCGGTCGGCTGTTTCTGGAGGAGGCGCGACTGGTGTTGGCGCAGGTCGACAAAGCGGCGGATGTCGCGCGACGGGCGCAACTGGGTGAGTTGGGTGAGCTGAAAATCGGCTTCACCTCGTCGGCACCTTTCAACTCGACCATTCCTCAAGCGATCTTCTCATTCCGCCAGCGCTTCCCGGCGGTACACCTGAACCTGCGGGAAATGAGCAGCACCCAGGTGGCCGATGCGCTGGTGGACGAGTCGATTGAAGTCGGGATCATGCGCCCGCTCGGGTTGCCGGACTGCCTCAGCGTGGTCGAGCTGATGCGCGAACCGCTGGTCGCGGTGCTCAGCTCCAAGCATCCGTTGGTAGAGGGCAGCGAGGAGGGCTTGTTCCTGTCAGCCCTGGCGCTTGAGCCCTTTGTGTTTTTCCCTCGCAGCTATGGCAGCGGCTTGTACGCCCAGTTGCTCAGCCTGGCGCGGGATGCCGGTTTCAACCCGCACTTCGCCCAGGAGGCCGGTGAGGCGATGACCATCATCGGGTTGGTAGCGGCGGGGCTCGGTGTGTCGGTGCTGCCGGCTTCTTACCAGCGGATGCGCATTGATGGCGTGGTTTATCGACCGCTGCTGGATCCGGCAGCGGTGTCAGCGGTTTGGCTGGTGCAGCGCAAGGATCAGAAGTCGGCGATGGCCAAGGCGTTTGTGGAGTTGTTGACGCGTAAGCTGACGCCTTGATACTCAATATTATTGAATAGTGGCCTTTAGCCTTTTCCAGATCGGACGATAACCATTTCTGTATTCATCAAACTATGGAGAAACAGGATGTTCAAGCAATTAACCTTCACCGCTTTGCTGGCATTGACCGCTCTGACTGGTGGTTGTGCTTCGGTAAAAATGGCGGATGAAAGCCAGGACGCTCAGGCCAAAACATTCCAAGTGGCCCCGGATAAAGCTCACATCTACGTTTATCGCAACGAAAGCATGGGTGCTGGCGTGAAAATGCCTGTGGCGCTGAACGGCAAGCCTGTAGGAGAGACCGTCGCCAAGTCTTATCTGATGCTGTCAGTCCCGGCCGGTCAGCAGACTTTGGTGTCTTCCGCGGAAAACGATTCGGAACTGAAACTCACCGCTGAAGCTGGCAAAAACTACTTTGTCTGGCAGGAAGTAAAAATGGGTTTCATCAAGGCGCGTAACAGCCTGCAAGTCGTCGACGACAAGACCGGTCGCGCTGGCGTTGCCGAAAGCAAGCTGATTCAGGCTCAGTAAGCTCCATTTCGAGCAGAACTCTCCTTGCTGCCGAAACTCTCCGCGCGGCGTTCCGACGATGGGCTAAAGAACGCCGCGTGTATCCAGGAAACACGCGTCATCGTTAACGACCATCGCGAGCGAGCTCGCTCCTACAGAAGATCAGAAGCTTTACCACTGTTTGTGGGACATTTCTGAACTGTCCCGGACAGGCTACAGCGCCTTGCGGCGCTGCCTACAACTACTCCAGAATCCGCCGGCTTGTGCGCTTTGAGGGCCATCGCTAACTTGAATCGGGTCACTGATGGTCAGTGATCGGGTTTAGTAGCCCGTAGTAAACCGAAGCGCATATGCGCTCCTGATTAGGCAGGTATGTCCATACCTGCCCTTGACGGTGGCTGTGCGCAGGGCGCCTTCGGGCGCGCCGGTTTTCGGTTTACCCGGTCTACTAACCTGCGTACAGCTGCCACCCTTTTGATCAGTAGCGATTCGGTGTGGCCGCCACTTTCAGGACGCTGAATCATGACCCATACGCCAAAGCCACCGGATATCGATCCGGACGCGCCACATCGGCCCAGCCCAATTTTTCTCATCGCCCCCGATATCGACAACCACACCCTGCTGGAATACGCCTGTGTGTCGCTGGCATCAGCCAATGTCATGGCCAGTGACTTCGCCAGAAACCTGAAGGGCTCGCAGGGCCACACACTGTTGGGGATTCAGCAGTCGATCATGTTGGGGGAAATGGCGGTGAATCGGGTGCTGGATAACCTTGATCCACCGTGATCGTCCGGGGCGGCGAGAACCCTTGTAGGAGCGAGCCTGCTCGCGAAAAACGTCCAGGCAACGCGTTCATTCAGGCTGCCCGCGTTATCGTTGACGTCCATCGCGAGCAGGCTCGCTCCTACAGAGGTTTATGGCCAGCGCTTGAAAATCAGCGACGTATTCACCCCGCCAAACGCAAAGTTGTTGTTCATCACGTACCGGTTGCTCATCTGCCGAAACTCGCCGCGCAGGTAGTCGAGTTTGCCGCAGTGCGGGTCGACTTCGTCGAGGTTGAAGGTGTGCACGTAGAGGTCGCGGTTCATCATTTCGATGCTGAACCAGGATTCCAGCGCACCGCAGGCGCCGAGGGTGTGGCCGAGGAAGCTTTTCTGCGAGCTGATTGGCATGTGTTCGCCGAACAGGCTGCTGGTGGCCAGGGTTTCGGCGATGTCGCCCTGTTCGGTGGCGGTGCCGTGGCCGTTGACGTAGCCGATGTCCGAAGGTTTCAGCCCGGCATCTTCCAGGGCCAGTTCCATGGCACGGCGCATGGTGATTTGTTCGGGGCGGGTGGTGTGCTGGCCGTCGGCGTTGCTGCCGAAACCGACGATCTCGGCATGGATGTGTGCGCCACGGGCCAGGGCGTGTTCCAGTTCTTCGAGCACAAGCATGCCGCCACCTTCACCGATCACCAGGCCGTCGCGTGCGGTGTCGTAAGGGCGCGGGCTGCGTTGCGGGGTGTCGTTCTTCAGGCTGGTGGCGTAGAGCGCGTCGAAGACCATGGCTTCGGTCGGGCACAGTTCTTCGGCGCCGCCGGCGAGCATCAACGGCAGGCGCCCGAACTTGATGGCTTCGTAGGCATAGCCAATGCCCTGGCTGCCGCTGGTGCAGGCGCTGGAGGTGGGAATCAGGCGACCGGTGAGGCCGAAGAAGATGCTGATGTTCGCCGCGGTGGTGTGCGGCATCATGCGCACGTAGGAGTTGGCGTTCAGGCCTTCGGCCACCGAGTTGAGCAGCATGTTGCCGAACGCCTTGATCTCGTCGGTGCTGCCGGTCGAGGAACCGCAGGCGACGCCCATGCGCCCGTCCTTGATCGACTCGTCACCCAGCAGGCCGGCGTCGGCCAGCGCCATCTCTGCCGCGCCCACGGCAAGCCGCGAGACCCGGCCCATGCTGCGCAGTTGTTTGCGGGTCCAGTGGCTGGGCACCTTGAAGTCATCGATGGGGCCGGCCAGGCGCGTGTTGAGTTCGGTGAAACGATCCCACTCGTCCATCCGGCGGATGCCGCTGCGGTTGGCCGCGAAGTTGCCGGCGATGGTCTCCCAATCGCTGCCCAGTGAGGTGATGCCGGCCATGCCGGTGACGACGACGCGCTTCATCAGCACAGGCCTCCGTTGACGGCCAGAACCTGCCGGGTGATGTACGAGGCTTCCGCCGACATCAGGAAATTCACCGCACCGGCCACCTCTTCAGGGGTGCCCATGCGTTGTGCGGGGATCATTTTCATCAGCTCTTCCAGCGGCACGTTTTCGTCGAGCATGGCCGTGTCGATCAGGCCGGGTGCGACACAGTTGACGGTGATTTTGCGCTTGCCCAATTCAATCGCCAATGCCTTGGCCGCGCCGATCAACCCGGCCTTGGAGGCGCTGTAGTTGACCTGGCCACGGTTGCCGATCAACCCTGACACCGAGGTGATGCAGACAATCCGCCCGGCGGCGCGACGACGAATCATCGGCATCATCACCGGGTGCAGCACGTTATAGAAACCGTCGAGGTTGGTGCGCATCACCACGTCCCAGTCTTCCTCGCTCAAGGCCGGAAAAGCTCCGTCGCGAGTCAGGCCGGCATTGAGCACCACGCCGTAATAGGCGCCGTGGGTTTCCACGTCTGCTTCGAGGATTTCCTTACAACGGGCGCGGTCGGCCACGTCGAATTGCAGGATACGCGCACGACGGCCCAAGGCCTCGATTTCGGTCTTGACGGTTTCGGCGTCGGCCAGGCCGCTGCGGCAATGCAGCACGATGTCGTGCCCGGCCTGGGCCAGGCGCAAGGCGATGGCGCGGCCGATGCCACGGCTGGAACCGGTGACCAGTACGGATTCAGTCATGACTGGACTCCTTCGGGTTCATGGAGATATTGAGCGGCCTGGGGTGGGCGATACACGTTCAGACGGGCGGTGGCGTGGATCCCCTGGGCGTTGATGTGGCACTCGAACACGCCCATGCCGTTGTCGTCTTCCAGGGAGCGAATCCCGTGGATGGTCAACTCGGTGCCGGCCGGGAAGCTTTCAACGTTGCATTCGAATTTGCGGCTGCCGAGCAGGAAGCCCAATTCCACCGCATCACCGCGCTGACGTGCTTGACAACCGGCGAAGGCGGCCACGCTCTGGGCCATCAGCTCGATGCCGACCCAGGCTGGCAGGCTGCCGTCGGTGAGACTGAACAGGCCATCGGGCTTGACGGTCAGGCGGGTGTGAATCTGCTCTTCATCGAACGCCAGGATCTGATCGATAAGGATCATGTCGCCAGCGTGGGGCAGCAGTTCGGCGAGCGGCCAGTCAATCATGGGGCGTCTCCGATAATCAGGCTGACGTTGTTGCCACCGAAGGCAAAGGAGTTGCTCATCAGGTAGCGGGGTGCAATGGACGTCAGGCGAGTGGCCGGGGTCACCCATTGCAGCGGTGGCAGTTCGGGGTCGGGCTGCCCGTCCCAGACGTGCGGTGGCAGGGCATGCTCGCGATTGTCCGGGCTCAGGCTCAACCAGCAGAACGCCGCTTCCAGCGCCCCGGCTGCGCCGAGGGTGTGGCCGGTCATGGGTTTGCTCGACGAACAGGGTACGCCGGCCGGGAACAGCGTTGCCACGGCCTGGCTTTCCATGGCGTCGTTGTGTGGGGTGGCAGTACCGTGCAGGTTCAGATAAGCGATCTGCTCCGGTTGCAGGTTGGCGCGGCCCAGGGCCTTGCGCATGGCCTGCAGGGCGCCCCGCCCCGTCGGCTCCGGGGCGGAAATGTGATGCGCATCCGAGCTGGCGCCGCTGCCGAGCAAGGCAATCGGTTGATTGTCGCCTGCACGTCTGGTCATCAGGAACAGTACTGCCGCTTCGCCAATGTTGATGCCATTGCGGTTCACCGAAAACGGATTGCAACGCTGTTGCGAGACCGCTTCCAGCGCCGAGAAGCCGTTGAGGGTCAGCTTGCACAAGGTGTCTACACCGCCACACAGCACCGCGTCGCAGATGCCCAGGTCCAACAGGCGCTGGGCGCTCATCAGGGCTCGGGCACTGGAGGTGCATGCCGTGGAAATGACATAGGCCGGGCCGCTCAATTGCAGCCACTCGGCGAGGAAGTTTGCCGGCGCCCCGAGTTCCTGTTGCTGGTAGTCGTACTCCGCTGGGAACCGCTTTTCGCGCAGGTAATGCGCCAGGCCCTGGCTGGCCTCGTCGATACCCGAGGTGCTGGTGCCCAGCACGACACCGACGCGATCGCGCCCGTAAGTCCGGATCGCGCTGTCGATGTCCGGGCGGATTTGCCGCGTGGCTTCCAGCAGCAGCTGATTGTTGCGACTGTGATGGTGCGACATGTCGGCTGGAAGGGTTGCCAGTTTGCCCTGGACCGCTGCGACTGGCAGCGTGCGTTGCGGCACCCACCCGGCTTGTTCGCGCATGCCGCCACAGTCGCCGGCAAACAGGTTGCGGGCAACCTCCTGTCTGTCGCGGCCCAGCGCGCAGACCAATCCGAGGGCATTGAGGTAAGCCGTCATGGCGTTTCACCGCTCAGGGGCGTGACTTGATAGGTCGAACCATTCGCAAGCTTCAATTCAAAATTCTGCGGTTGTGCGTAGCGTATGTCCCAGCGCTCGGGCAGGGACCGTTGTCTGCCGTGCTGCCATGCGGCGGGATAGTTGGCTGCCAGTTCATCTTTCGGCGTAAGGGCAAACAGCAGCGCCGCGAACAGTTCGCGGGCTTGCGGATTGGGCGGCAGGAAGCCATCGGACTCCCAGGTTTTATCGATCAATTTCTGGCGGGCCTGGGGAATGCCCAGCAGATCCATCATCGACCAGCGAATACCAGCCTCTTCACGCTGGACCACCAGCACCCAGTCCAGGCGGTCGTCGGGCTGCAAGAGCTGGATGTGCAGTTGCAGCGGCAACGGCAGATCCGGGGTTTTCTCGGGCAATGGCGCACGGCTGGTGCAGGCGCTGAGCAGCAGGGCCGCGGCGAGTAGCAGAAATCGCAGCATGCCCACTACCCCTGTAGGAGCGAGCTTGCTCGCGATGGCGGCGACAGATCCGGCACCCATGTTGGCTGACCCACCGCTTTCGCGAGCAATCCCGCTCCCACAGGTCGGGTATTCCAGGCGATAGGCATCAAGCATCACACAATTCCTTCAAAAGGTTTGCGCGCCACCACATTCACCAGGGTTTCTTCCCGTTGGCCAAAGGGTTTTGGCTTGCACACACCCAAATGTTCCAGCAGGCCGAAATCCTTGGCGCGACTCCACCACAGGTACGGATAAGACACGTTTTGCGCGGTAAATTCGAAACCCTGCCGGCGAATCATTTGCAGATACTGCTCAGCGCTTTTCTGCACATGCATGGGGTGGCGGAACAACCAGCGGATCACCCAGGTATCAATGTATGCCTCGGTGGATTCGGCGAACAGCAGATAACCGCCGGGCTTGAGCACGCGGTAGAACTCGGCCAGTGCCTGTTCCTGCTCCACCAGATGATGGAAGGTCTGGTGACAGAACAGCAGGTCGATACTGGCGTCCGGCAGCTTGAGGCTGGCGCAGTCACTGCCGATCAACTCCACTTCCATGCCCTGGCGCGCTGCTTCTTCGGCGCTCTGGGTCAGGCTCAGCAGGTCGGCGTCGACGCCAATCAGACGACCGGGCGCAAAGGCCTGGCGCAGCAGCGGGAATGACTTGCCCTGGCCACAACCGGCATCCAGCAGCACCGGGTTGACGGGTAGCGCTTCGCTGAACAGGTTGCACAAGTCGTTGATGGCCGCCCGCAGCACATAGTGTTGCCAGATCCGGCTGCGCAGGAACCACAAACCGAAACGGGTTTCTTCGACGTAGGTGTCGCTCAAGTCGTTCATGACCCATCCCTTGCACAGAATTCCGATATCACCTTCAACCGGCGCCGGGCTTCGCTGACGAACGGGTTGCGCGGGTCCCAGGCATATCCGGCAAGAATGGAACTGATCATCCCGCGGATTTCCGGCGAACTGCTCTCATGGAAAATCACATCCTGGAAGGTTCCGGCGTACCAGCCTTCGACATAGCAACGGAACGTGTCGACGCCGCGTTTGAGCGGTTCGGCGAACTCGGTTTGCCAGTCGACGGCCTCGCCTTGCAACTGGCGGTGCAATACCCCGGCGGCCATGCTCGCCGAACGCATGGCGATCGTCACGCCGGAAGAAAACACCGGGTCGAGGAACTCCGCGGCATTGCCCAGCAGCGCGAAGCCTCGGCCGTGCAGGGTTTTGACGTTGGCCGAGTAACCGCCGATGGTTCGGGCCGCGGTGTCCCACTGTGCATTTTGCAACACGCCGGCCAGGCTTGGCGTCTCGGCGATAAAGCCGCGCAGGCACTCGTCCAGATTATCGCTGCGGCCGGCGAAACGTTCCTCTGCGGCGACCACGCCGACCGAGCAGCGCCCGTTGCTGAACGGGATGGTCCAGAACCACACGTCGCGCTGGGTCGGATGAGTGGTTACGAGGATCTTGCTGCGGTCGAAGGCCGGGTGGTCGATACGGTCTTCGACGTGCGTGAACACGGCCTGGCGCACCGGGAAGTTCGACGGCGCCTCAAGGTCGAGCAAGCGCGGCAGCACGCGGCCGTAACCACTCGCATCGAGCAGGAAACCAGCCTCGATGCGGTACTCGCTGCCGTCTTCGCGGCGCACGCCGAGCTGCGGCTTTTCCGGATCAATGTCGACGCTGACGATAGTTTCGCCATAGCGGATCTCCACGCCTTGCAGCGTGGCCTGATCGGCCAGCAGCTTATCGAAATCGGCGCGCTGGACCTGAAATGTCGTCGATTTGCCGTGGCTGAACGTCTCACTGAAATCGAATGCGCTGTAACGTTCTCCCCAGGCAAACGCCGCGCCGGTTTTCAACTGGAAGCCGGCTGCGTTGACGGCGTCGAGCATGCCCGCTTCTTCGACGAAATCCAGGCAATGGGCCAACAGGCTTTCACCGATGGAAAACCGTGGAAAATGCTGACGCTCGATCACCAGCACATCGTGTCCCTTGCGCTTGAGCAATGCGGCGGCGATGGCACCGGAAGGACCGGCGCCGATGACCACGACCTGGCGAATTTCCATTTCAACGGTTGGCATGGGGGCTCCTTGCCGGGACAGCGGTTTTCAGGGGGATTCGGTGCATGCCGGTCAGGGCTGGCAGCAGTGTAGCGATCAGGCCCATCAGCATCAGTGCAAAGTACAGCGGCGGGCTGATGAGTTGCTGTTGCAGCAGCAGGTTGAGAAAAACGATCTCGCTCAAGCCGCGAATGTTCAGCAGCACACTTTCCCGCCAGCGGCTGGCGCCTTTGAACGAGGCCCCGGCCCAGCCGAGGCCAAGCCAGTTGCCCAACAGTTTGCTGAGCATCGGCAACAGCAGCAGGGCCGCCAATTGCATCCAGCCGAGGCTGTCCATCGCGCTGTGCACGTTGATCTGCACGATGCCGAACGTGAGGATCAACGGGATGGCGATGTACGTCTGCAAACGGCTCATCCACACGGCCGGCAACGGCAGCACCAGCGGCGCCTTCAGTGCGGCCATGATCAACACATAACCGATGCCGAAAATCAGCGCATTGAGCTTGTAGTGTTCAGCGACCACCAGCAGGGCGAAAAAGCCCAGGCTGTAGAGCCACGTCTGGCGCAGGCCCAGCAGCCGCAGCAGTACCGGCAGGCACGCGCCGGCCAGTGGCAGCAACAGACTGCTCAGGTGCAGGCTGCCCTGGGCAATGCCGAACAGGGTCCAGCAGGCGAGGTCGATGAGGATCGCGGTTTGCACCAGACGCCGGGTGGCGGCGGGTGGGTAATCGATGTGCCGCAGATACAGGTACAACACCGGAATCGCGGTGATGGCGAACAGCAGGCCGACGGCCAGCGAGCTGATCCACGGTTGCGGCGGCAACCACCAGACGGCTGTGGCCAGGCCGCAGGCAAACGGAATGCAAAAGCTGGGCAGGGCGATTTTCAGGCTTTGGCGATCCAGTTGCAGGTCGATCACATCGCTGAGGATGTAGCCCAGCAACAGGGCAAAGCTCAGGCTGTAGACGTTCTTCAGCCAGCCCGGTGACACCAGTTGCGCACCGCTCAATTGCCAGTGGGGCTCGATCCAGAAATACATCAACAGCGGCAAGCCGAGGGTCGCCAGCAACAACTGGCTGACGATGGGAATCAAACCGAAATGCCGGCCGACATGGGTCGCCACCGCGAACAACGCCAGTGCCATCGCCCAGAACAGCACGACCATCACGTTGCACGCTCCACGGCCGCGGGTTCATGCACCTGTCGACCGGCCCATGGCGCGAGCAGGAAGCTGAAGAACAGGCCCAGGCTCACCGACAGTCCGAAGTTGCTCACCGCCGGGGTGCTCGACACCGCCAGCAGGCCGAACGACAGCCAGGTGGTCAGCGCCGCGAGCAGGGCGCCCAGCAGGCTCACGGCCGCGCCGCCGACTTGTTCGCGCATCAGGATCGCGTAATCGACGCTGATCGCCGTCACCAGCAGCAGGCCGAACAGGCTGAACAGGGTCAGCGGCTGTCCCAGCCAGCCGAGGCTGGCCAGGCTGCACAACGCCGCCAGCAGCGGCAGGGACACGATGCGCAACGCACCGCCGAGGCCGAAGGGCAGGATCAACACCAACACGATCAGCACGCAGGAGGCGAGTTTCAGTTCTGCGGCACTGATTTGGGTAGCCGCGAAGACGTTGTTCAATTCCCCCAGTCGATCCACCAGTGTCACGCCGGGCAGATCCTCACCCTGGAGCCGCAGCAGGGCCGGGTTGTTGATGCCTTGCAGACTGACCATTGCCGCCACGCCGTCATCGGTAGGCCCCAGCCACAGGGGCCGGTAGGGTTCTGCCAACGGGCCGGTGAGTGCGGCGTCGATGTCCACGGTCGGCAATGCCTGTAACTTCGTCAGCTCGGCTTGCAGTGCCTCACCCGGTATGCCGATGTCGAGCAACGGCTGCCAGAACGACGGCAGTTTGTTCAACGCTTCGCGCACCTGTTGCTGTTCGTTCGGCGGGCTGACCAGTTGATTGAGCGACAGATAGCCCTGGAGCTTTTCCAGGCCAATCAATTGATCCAGCCGCTCGCGCAGGGCGTTCTGGCGTTCTAGCAGTTGCTGCTGATTGGCGGCGCGTATCAGGAAGAACTGGCTGGTGGGTTGATAGCCGGTGATCCGTGCAATGGTCCGGGCTTCATCGGTCAATTGTTGAGGTGCGCCGATCCACTGGCGGATGTCGTTTTTGCTGCTCAGCTGTAACAGGCCGCCCACGCAAAAGGCGATCAGCAGTGCCAGCAGTACCGGTGTTTTCGCCTGTCTGAGCAGCGCTTCACGACAGCCCAGCAAATGCTCGCAAACGCGCAATGGCCACTGCGCCGGGCGCAGGTCTACACCCTTGAGCAAGGCCGGCAGCAGGCACACTGCAGACAAATAGGCACCGAGCAAACCGGCGGCAGAGAACACGGCGATCTGGGTCAGCGCCGGGAAGGGTGTCCAGGCCAGGGCCAGGTAGCCGATAGCGCTGGTGATCAGGCTCAGGGTCAACCCCGGCAGGGTCAGGCGCAGGGCAGGCCAGCTGTGCCAGGGTTTCAGGCTCCAGCTCTTGGACAGGTAGTGCAGCGGGTAATCGACCGCAACACCGATCAGGCTCGAACCCAACACCAGTGTCATCACGTGCATATGGCCGAACGCCGCCACGCAGGCCACCGCACCGAAGAGCATGCCCACCAGCACCGGCACGAACGCCAGCAAGACGCGCCAGCGCCGGAAGGCCAGCAGCAGCAACAACAGAATCCCGAGGGTGGCACCGCCACCGACCCAGGTCATCTCCCGGCTGGCCTGCTGTTGCCCGTTGGCTGCGTACAGCAAGCCGCTGGCGGCGAGCAGTTGCACGTCGTGCCGTGCGGCTTCTTCGCGGCTGTGCTCGAGCAGGTCGGCCACTTGCAGCGGCAGGTTCATGTCGAAGGCGTTGCCGGTGGTGCGCGCGCGCAGCAGCACCCAGCTCTTGCCATCGGCATCGGCAATCAAGGCGCCGCTGCCGATGTCCAGTTGCACCGAACCGCGTTGCGGCTGGCTGTTCTGGATGCGCCCGGTCAGGCCCAGCCAGTCATCCTGGCTCGGTACCAGGCTGTAACCGTTGAACGGGTCGAACAATGCCTGAACCCGTTGCTGGACAAAGAGATCGGGGTGCTCGACCAGCAGTTGTCGGTCCGCCGCCGAGAGCATCGCCAGGCGTCCTTGCAGCAATTGCGTGCGCAACGCCGGCAAGTCGGCTTGCAGGGTCCACTGGACCTTTTCGAACAATCCGCTGGCCAGCCATTGCTCGCCGAGGGTCTGCGCCATGGCGACGGCCTGCTGGCGATCGGTGTGGCCGACCAGCACCAGCATTTCGCGATTCAGTGGATCTTGCATGCGTTGTTCGGCACGCAGTTCCAGGGCATCGGGCGCCGTGCCGGGTACCAGTTCCATCAGATTGGCCGACAGCGGCGCGCCGTCACGCCATTGCCAACCGGCGAGCGCGAGCACTGCCAGCAACAGGATCAGAAACAGCCGTGGCAGAAATCGTTCACTCGGCAAAGTCATGTTGCTCCGCGTCGCTCAGCGGTTGGGTGCCAGTGCTGTCCTGCATGCGCAACAACGTGCTGTCGCCCTGGGTTTCGAGCAGTTCGATGCTGTGTACCAGTTCTGCGCCAGCGATGTTGATCTGGTTGAACACCTGCTTGAGCAGCATCGAGCGCGGTACCAGCGTGAGCTTCCAGTTCTGCGCGTCGCCGCTCAGGGACAACTCGAAATCCCGTTGCAGGCCGCTGCTGTCGCCTTGCAGTACGGCCAGGAACAAACGGTTCTGCTCGGCACCGGCGCTTTTACCCGGCAGCATTTGCCAGACAATGCCGTCACGCCGGGCAATGCCTTTGGCGTTGATGCGATAGTCCTGTTGCAGTGGCGTTTTCAGTAGCCACAACAAGCCGTGGTTTTTTGCCAGGACGAACGTGCCCTTGCTGACCAGCGGCTGGGGCAGGGCGCGCAGGTGTTTTTCCTGGATGAAATTGCCGTGGATGACGTCGGGCCTGGCCAGTTGATCGCTGAGTTGTTGCAGATCGAAGGCGTTGGCCAGCCCTGGAATGCCCAGTAACACGCAGAACACTGTAGGAGCGAGCTTGCTCGCGAAAAACCTGAGAGCGCCACGGGGTGTCAGATGCCCAGCGTCATCGTTGACGACCATCGCGAGCAAGCTCGCTCCTACAGGAGAACGGGGGTGGCAGAAAATCATGGCAGGGCTCTCTCGACAGCATCGGTAAAGACCTTCGGCGAGGCCAGTTGCATCTCGCGGCTGGCGAGGTCGACGGCGACCTGTATCGACATGGCCCGGGTCAAGCGTTCACCGGTTTGCAGATCGCTGATCAGGTAGTTGATCTTCAAACGGTTCTCCCACTCCACCAGGTTGGCGCGCACGTTCAGTTTCTGGCCGAACACCGCGCCGCGCACATAGCGCAATTGCAGGTCGATCACCGGCCACGCGTAGCCTGACTCGTTCATTGCGGTGTAGTTGTGGCCGATCTTGTCCAGCAGCGCACAGCGGGCGACTTCCAGGTACTTGACGTAATGGCCGTGCCAGACCACGTGCATGCTGTCGACGTCAAAGAACGGTACGACGATTTCCGTGTCGGTGTGCAGAAATCCCTTGCTACGCATGCAGCCTCCAGTGTTGTTCGGCGATGCGTTGCAGGCACAGGCGCAATTCGCCTTCCAGCGCGCGGTCTTCGATGACCGGCGGGAAATCCCTGGCCAGCGCTTCGTGCATGGCGGCCAAGGCGGGTGGCAGTGGTCGTGCATCTTCGGCCTGGCCGCGCAGCCAGACACCCTGGTTAGCCGCCAGCAACGTGGCGGCCGCTACCTGTTCGGTGAGCTCCAGCACGCGGATCGCATCCCGGGCGGCGATGGTGCCCATGCTCACTTTGTCCTGGTTGTGGCATTCGGTGGAGCGCGAAAAGACGCTGGCCGGCATGGTGTTCTTCAGTGCTTCGGCGGTCCAGGCACTGGTGCCGATCTGCACTGCCTTGAAACCATGGTTGAGCATGGCGCGGTCAGCCGTGGCGCCGGACAGGTTGCTCGGCAAGCCATGGTTATAGCGCTCATCCACCAGCAGCGCGAGTTGCCGATCCAGCAGGTCGGCGACGTTGGCCACGAGGTTTTTCAGGCTGTCCATGGCGAAGGCGATGTGCCCGCCGTAGAAGTGCCCGCCGTGCAGCACGCGCTCGGCTTCGGCGTCGATGATCGGGTTGTCGTTGGCGCTGTTGAGCTCGATCTCGATGAACGAGCGCAGCCAGTTCAGGCTGTCGGCCAGCACGCCCAGCACATGGGGCGCGCAGCGCAGGGAATAACGGTCTTGCAGGCGATGCAAGGGCGCGGTTGGTGCGTCGATGGCCAGATCCTTGCGCAACCACGCGGCGACCTGCATCTGCCCCGGATGTGGCTTGGCGGCGAACAGGCGCTCGTCGAAGTGCTCGGGGTTGCCTTGCAGGGCGACAACATTGAGCGCAGTGATGCGCGTGGCCAGTTGCAGCAGGTAATCGGCGCGGGCATAAGCCAGGCACGCCAGACCGGTCATCACGGCGGTGCCGTTCATCAATGCCAGGGCTTCTTTCGGACGCAACACCAGTGGCTGCCAGCCGAGTTCGCGGTGCACATCGGCAGCCTGTCGGCGTTCGCCGCGGAACATCACTTCGCGTTCGCCGGACAGCGTGGCGGCAACGTACGAAAGCGGCGTCAGATCACCGCTGGCGCCTACCGAGCCTTCTTCCGGGATCAGCGGCAGGATGTCGTGTTCAAGGAACGCCTGCAGGCGCTCCAGCAGTTCCACGCGTACCCCGGAAACACCGTGGCACAACGACTGCAAACGCGCGGCCAATACCGCACGGGTAGCCTGGGCGTCGAGCAGTTTGCCCAGCCCGCAGCCGTGGAAGGTAAACAGATGACGGGGCAGCGCCTCGACGTGATGCAGCGGTACCGCGACCACGCAGGAATCGCCATAACCGGTGGTCACGCCGTAGATCACGCCTTCCTTGTCCAGCAGGGAGTCCAGAAAGCGCGCGCCCTTGGCGATGCGTTCACGGTACTCAGGGTCGCTCTGCAACTGCGTCGGCGCCTGGCGGTTGGCCAGGGCCAGCACATCTTCAATGCGCAAGGGGCGTTCGCCGAAGGTTACCGGCTCAAGCGTTGGCGTCGTCATCGGTCTTCCAGAAAGGGTAAAAGTTGAACCATTGTCGGGGCGCTTCGAGGCAATAGTGACTCAGGCGCTCGGCATAGCGGGAGGCCCACTGATGAATGACCTGCTCGCGGTCGCTGCGCTTCCAGGTGATTGCGTCAGCGAGCGGTTCAATGGTCAGTCGATAGTCGCCGTCGGGCTTTTTCAGGCACAGCAGCAGGTTGATCGGGCATTTCAGCAGGCCGGCCAGCAGCCATGGACCCTGGGGGAACCTGGCCGGATGGCCGAGGAAATCCACGGTCACGCTGCGCCCGCCATGCAGCGGCACGCGGTCGCCGGCAATCGCCAGCCACTCGCCGCGCTCCAGGCGTTCACTCAGTTGCAGCATGATCCCGGGATCCAGTTCGCTGACCTGAATCAGGCGCAAATTGGTTGCCCCGGCTTCACCCAGCAAACGGTTGAATTGTTCGGCGTGCTTGGTGTGCACCAGCACGTTCATCGTGACTTTCTCGCCGAGCTCCGCCAGTGCGCGGCAGACTTCCAGGTTGCCCAGGTGCGCGCCCACCAGCATCTGCCCGCGGGCACCGCGCAACTGGTCGCGCAGCAGCGCCGGGTCGACGATTTCGATTTGCTCGATGCTCAGCCGGCCGTTCCAGACGTCGAGTTTGTCGAGCATGGAGTCGGCGAAGGCCATGAACTGGCCAAACACACGCCAATGGCTCGGGCGCAGCTCGCTACGACCGCTCCAGTCGGCCAGGCGTTGCTGGTATTGCCAGGCACTGTGGCGTGCGCTGCGGCCGAACAGGAAAAAGTACAGAACGATGCCATACAGCAACGGGCTCAGCAGCCGACGGCCCAGCACTTTGGCGCCGAACGCGGTGAGCTTCATCAGCCAGAAACTGCCGCGCTCCTCGCGGTCGGCCCAGTGTTGCTTGTCTGCGCTCATGCCCGCCACCGTCGCCAGAGGATCACTGGCGCACGCAGCAACATGCCGAAGAACAGCCGCGTATGCATGCTGGAAATCAGCACGTTGTCGTGGAACATACGAAAATGTGAAACGCCGTCCAGCGGGTAATGGACTCTGGTTTGCAGCCATTGCATCGGCTGATTGCGCCAGGCCAGGCGCACCAGGATGTCCGAGTCAAAGTCCATGCGCTTACCGATTTTCGCTGACTCGATCAACGCCAGAACCGGTGGCAACGGGTAAACCCGGAAACCGCACATGGAGTCGCGAATCTGCAACGACAGGGTGTTGATCCAGACCATGACGTGAGTCAGGTAGCGAGCATATAAACGGCCTTTCGGCACGCTGGCGTCATATTGCGGATAACCGCAAATCACCGCCTGTGGATGGCGGCGTGATTGTTCGATGAAGCGTTTGACGTCCTGCAAATCGTGCTGGCCATCGGCATCCACTTGCAAGGCATGGCTGAAACCCAGGCGCGACGCTTCGCGCAAGCCGGTCATGACTGCGCCGCCCTTGCCCTGGTTTTCCGCGAGTCGGATCAGGTAAACCATTTCCCGCTGGGCCAGGCGATCCAGCACCCGGGCGCAGCGCGGGCTGCTGGCATCGTCCACCAGAATGCATGGCAGGTTGCTGGCGATCAGGGCATCGACCACCGTGGTGATGGCGCTTTCGTGGTTGTACACGGGGACGATGGCGCAGGGACTATGCATGCGCTGCCTCCAGCAAGATCCGCCCGCTTGAGCAGGTAGCGGTTTCGTTGCGGTAGGCGAAATACAATTTGCCGCGCGCCGGGTCGAAGCGCAGGTGCAGCTGGATTTCATCTCCAGGGCGCACCAGTTGCTGGAACTTCAAGACTTCCATGCCGGCGAATTTTTTCGGCAGGTTCATCAATTGCTGACCCAGGCTCATCGCCCACTCCACCTGCACCACGCCAGGCAATACCGGCGCCTTGGGGAAATGGCCGCTGAAGTAGGCCAGGTCCGGTGGTACGGCCAGTTGCAGGCTCCACTCGCCATTGCTTTCGACTTGCTCCAGCACCTCCGGGGCTTTGGGGCGCGGCGCCAGCAGCAGGGCGTTGACGTCGGCCTGGGGCAGTTTGCCCTGAGCGTTCAGCGGCAGTTGTCGCAGCAGGCGCCAGCGTCTTGGCAGGGCCAGGGCTTCGCAGTGTTGGCTCAGGTGTTGGCGCAATGGTTCGGTGAGGCTGCGTCGGCCCTGATTGCGCAGCACATGCAATCCGGCCTCGCTCAGCACCAACAGCGCTCCCAGGGAGGCACGGTTTTCCTGAACGACGCCGAGCCGCGCTTCGACAACCCATTCATGGGCCATCAGCGCCTGTTCCAGCATCGGCAGCGAGATGCGTTTTTCTTCCAGTTTGACGATCCGGTCCAGTCGCCCGAGCAATTCGAAGCGACCATCGGCGGCGATGCGCGCTGAATCGGCAGTCTGTTCGACATGGCCGCCAGGCAAGTAGGGCGAAGCGATCAACAGCGCGCCATCGCTGTCTTGAGTCAGCGTGACATCGGCAAACGGCCGCCAGAGTTCAGCGCCCTGACGCCAGGCGATGCCACCGGTTTCCGAACTGCCGAAAATTTCCGTTGGCCATTGCCCCAAACGCTCATGCAGGCCCTTTGCGGCCTCGACCGGCAATGCGCCGCCGGAGGAAAACACCCGGCGCACGGCGCCCAAGGCCGGCCAGTCGAGGTTGTCGCCCATGCGCTTGAGCAGCGCCGGGCTGGCCACCCAGGCGAAGGCCGGGTACTCGCGGCTGGCGCGTTGCAGGTCTTCCGGAAAGGCCAATTGCCGACGTACGAACGGGCGCCCGGCGCACAGCGGCCACAGCACCCGGAACAACAATCCGTAGATGTGCTGGGTGGCGACGCTGCCAATGATGCACGCCGGGCCCAGGCCAGAGCCCCACAGCTGTTCAAGGGCTTCGACCTCATTGGCCAGTTGGCGCAGGTGTTTTTCGATGCGCTTGGGTTCGCCACTGGAGCCTGATGTGCACAGGCTGAGTTGGCAGTGATCGAGGTCCAGCGCCACCGCACTCAGCGGGGGATGACGAAAGTCGCTCAGGTGTGCATCGTCGGGGTGATCGCTCAGCCACAGATCAACTTCGCCTGACCAGCGTTGGCGGGTCTGCGGTTGCAGGTCAGACGGCAGCAGCACGCTGACCCCGGCACGCCAGGCGCCAAGCAATGCGATCGCCAGGTCGGCCGCATCCTCAAGGTGTACGGCCATCTGTCGCACGCCCCGGGCTTGCAGGCCGGCAGCCAGGCGCAGCGCCTGTTCGCACAGTCGGGCGTGATCCAGCGCCGGACCGGTCGTTACGGCACGGTCCGGCTGGGCCTTGAGCAGCAGGTGCTCAAGTTTTATCCAATTCATGGGTGGCCTCGTACCCTTATTCGTATGAGCCATTCAATGGCAAACATCAGGCCTATCAATCCGTAGGAAATCAGGCCGGTGTACAACGTCCACCAGCTCAGCGGCGCCCAGAGGGTCAGGGCGGCGGCACACAAACCGTTGCAAAGAAAAAAAACGCTCCAGGCGATGGTCACCTGACGGGTATAGCGAATGCCCTCGGCCGGCAATTGCGGCTCGCGTACCCTGGCCAGGCGCTCGACGATCGGCGGGCCGAATGTCAGGCTCGAGCCGAACAGCACCAACATGAAGCTGCTGATCAACACTGGATACCAGCGCAATAGCGCCGGGCTGTCGAACAGTGCCAGCAACAGGCAGAACACAATGGCCACCGTCGCCATCCACAGGCTGCCAGGCCGTCGTTTGCCGGTCAGCGCCCGGGCCAGCCACAGTCCGCCCAGCAGCAGGCCGAACTGCCAGGGGGCGAAATGCTCCATGCCGAAATACACCGCAAAGGGATACAAGAGGCCTGCCAGCAGCAGGCCGAGGCCAATCAGTCGACTCATGCGGCCGGTTGAACCAGACGGTAGACCGCCTCGACCACGTCACTGACGGTACGCACCGATTTGAATTCTTCGGCGGCGATTTTCTTGCCGGTCTGACGTTTGATGTGATCAATCAGGTCGACCGCGTCGATGCTGTCGATTTCCAGGTCCTGGTACAGGTTGGATTCCAGGCTCACACGCTCGGGGTCCAGTTCGAACAGCTCGACCAGGGCATCGCGCAGGGTGTTGAAAATGTCGTCACGAGTTTGCATGGTCCGGTCTCAAGCTGCCTGTTTTGCGGTGACGAACGCCGCAAGGCTCGCCACGTTACTGAAGTGGTTACGTGTGTCTTTGGCATCGGCGTCGATTTTGATGCCGTACTTTTTCTGGATGGCCAGGCCCAGTTCCAGAGCATCCACCGAGTCCAGGCCCAAGCCCTCGCCGAACAGCGTCTGTTCGTTGCCGATGTCTTCGGCGCTGATGTCTTCGAGCCCCAGGGCTTCGATGATCAGCTCTTTGATTTCCAGCACCAGGCTATGGGTGTTCAGATCGCTCATCTTCGGCGAGCTCCTTGATGAAGTAAGAATGCAAATAATCGTTGAGCTTGCGCGAGGCTTGCGGAGGCGGCCCCTGCTTGGCGAAAGTCTGTGGGTCTATATCGGCCCCAACCCGGAAACTGAAGTGCACACGCCGCTTTGGGATGCGATACCAGGGTTCGGCCTTGGTCAATGTGGTCGGGTTGACCTTGATAATGACCGGGGTGAGGATTTTCGCACCACGCACGGCGATTGCCGCACCGCCCCGATGAAAGGCTGGTGCCTGGCCGGGGCGGGTGCGCGTCCCTTCGGGGAAAATGATCAGGGTCTGGCCGTCTTTCAGCGCGTCGGCAGCCGCGTCGAGCATGTCCATGCTGCCGTCGTTGCTGATGTATTCGGTGCAGCGCAGCGGTCCGCGGGTGAAAGGGTTTTTCCAGAGGCTTTGCTTGACCACGCAGTTGGCGTGACGCACCAGGCCGATCAGAAACACCACGTCGATCAGCGATGGGTGATTGGCAACGATCATTTGCCCGGGACGACCGAGTTTTTCCGCGCCTTCAATGTTGTAGGTCAGCACCCCGGTGCGGGCCATGAAACGCACAAAAATCCAGAAACAGCGACTGACCGTTTGCCGGGCCCGCAGCCGATGGGTCCGGGCATCGCCCGGCAGGCAGTTCAGCAACGGGAAAATCACCAGGCGCAGGCACAGCCCGCCCAACCCGAACAGGGCAAAGCTCGCGGCGGTGGCCAGCAAGCGCCAGTAATAGGCGTCGCGGTTTTTCTTGGTCACGGGTTGCGTTGCCAGGTCCATACACGATTTTTCCAGGCATGTTGGCAGGTGGTTTGCTGGCCGAGCAGCATACGCAACAGATTCAGTGCGTGTGGCCAGCGGGGGTTGGACAACGCATCCGGTGGGCTGTTCAAGGACAACTGCCAGTCGGTACCTGGTGTGATCAGCAGGCCGACGGCATAAGGGAACGGCACGTCGTCGATCCAGGTCGAATAAGCCTCGGGCGGCTGCTCTTCGGTGACCACCAGCAGTACCGCGCGCGCGCCTTCCGCCAGTAGTGCGGCAGCTTCCAGCATGCCGTGCTCCAGGCCATCGCCTGCGGCAGCCAGGGCTGTCATTTCGCTGGTTTCACCCCGCATGATCGACCACAAGCCAATAATCGCGTTATGCACGGACAAGCTGAACTGGGTCGGCGACAGCGGCTGGTCGGCGGCCAGATCACTGAGAATGTCGACGGTGCGGGGCGTTTCGCCGTGACGGGAAACAAAGACCAATGGCAGATCCTGCCGGCCTTCGGCCAATGGCCAGCCGACACTGAAGGCCATCCGCGCCAGGCGGCTGAGCCGACGGCGCTGCATGGCTGGCAGAAAGGAAACGTCGGGAACGGCATCGCTGTGCGGCAGAGCGACCGGTTGTCGGCACCAGGCCTGCCAGTCGTCCACGCTTTCAAGCCCCGGGGCCCAGGCGCGCCATTGGGCGATGTTGAAGTTGATCACAGACATTCATCCCACCCTCACGGGCTTACTTGACGCGGGGGAGTGGCCAGGAGCCAAGACTCACCCTGCGTGGCGTTTGGCGCCGAGTGGCGCGCATTATCCCGGTGCCGGGAACGTGTAGCAAATGCTGGTTACATTTTGCTCAACAAGATGAAGCGGCGGGCTCGCAAAAATTGAACGATTGGTAATTATTCACAAAGTTATTGCTCCGTCTGTCGGTTCCTGCGCCGAGCTATCGGGCCGTTCAGAGCTTTTCATGCAAGAGAAGGCAACTGACTGTGTAGTCCCTTTACCGAGAAGGTAGCGAAGCAGCGCGGCTGACCACTACACTCGGTCATTCTTTGGTACACGGAGGTTTTGACATGCGGCGCGTGGTGTTCAATCAGAAAGGTGGCGTTGGCAAGTCCAGCATTGCCTGCAATCTGGCGGCGGTCAGTGCCAGCGAGGGTTTTCGCACCTTGCTGGTGGACCTCGATGCCCAGGCCAACTCCACTCAGTACCTGACGGGGCTCACCGGTAACGACATCCCGATGGGCATCGCCGATTTCTTCAAGCAGACGCTGTCTTCCGGGCCCTTCTCCAAGAAGAATCAGGTCGACATCTACGAAACTCCGTTCGATAACCTCCACGTCATTACCGCTACCGCCGAGCTGGCGGACTTGCAGCCAAAACTTGAAGCCAAGCACAAGATCAACAAGCTGCGTAAGTTGCTTGAAGAGCTGAGCGAAGACTACGACCGGATTTACCTCGATACCCCGCCGGCGCTGAATTTTTATGCGGTTTCTGCATTGATCGCCGCCGATCGGGTGTTGATTCCCTTCGATTGCGACAGTTTCTCACGCCAGGCACTGTACGGTCTGATGGCGGAAATCGAAGAGTTGAAGGATGACCATAACGAAGGCCTGGAAGTCGAAGGCATCGTCGTCAACCAGTTCCAGGCCCGCGCCAGCCTGCCCCAGCAGATTCTCGACGAACTGATCGCCGAAGGCCTGCCGGTGTTGCCTGTGTACCTGGCCAGCTCGGTACGCATGCGCGAATCCCATCAGGCCAATACGCCGCTGATCCATCTCGACCCGCGGCACAAGCTGACCCAGCAGTTTGTGGAGTTGCACAACCTGCTGGAAAACGCCTGATCTGGCTGGTAACACAGCCCCCTTGTGGGAGCGGGCTTGCTCGCGAAGAGGCCGTTACATTCAACATCTATGTTGACTGACACGACGCCTTCGCGAGCAAGCCCGCTCCCACATGGGTTCGTGTTGCTTCAGATGCCCTGGCTACGCAACCAGCTCATCAGTTGCGGTAACGGGAAGGCCCCGCTCTGCCGGGCGACTTCCCGGCCGTTCTTGAACAGGATCAGGCTCGGAATCGAGCGAATCCCCAACTGCGCTGACAACTGCTGGTTCGCCTCGCTGTCCAGTTTGGCCAGCCGACACTTGCCCTCCAGTTGCCCGGCTGCCTGCTCGAACACCGGTGCAAACGACTTGCACGGCCCACACCAGTCCGCCCACACATCCACCAGCAGCGGTAGATCACCCTTGATCTGGCTGGCGTAGTCGCCCTGCTTCAATTCAAACGGTTTGCTCAGCAGGACTTCGGCCTTGCAGCGTCCGCATTTGGGGTGATCGTTGAGGCGTTCGGCGGGAATGCGGTTGAGGCCGTTGCAGTGGGGGCAGGGGATGTGGAGTGGGTCGGTCATGTCAAATCGTCCAGTCGAAAGCGAATGATCCCTATCTGGAGCCATATCTCCAGATTTTCAATTGTGCAGTGCCTCACGACGAACAACTGATCTCCAGATGCTTGCCCCATTCCGGCGGCCTCTCTGCGTAGCTTTCCATCCCGGGTTGTTCCTCGAACGGATTGCTCAGCACCGCGTGCAGTCGGCGGACTTCCGAGTAGTCGCCGCTTTCTGCCGCTGTGATGGCCTTTTGTGCCAGGTAGTTGCGCAGGATGTACAGCGGGTTGACGGCGTGCATTCGTTGGCGACGCTGCTCTTGATCAAGTGCGCCTTCACGGGCTACCCGGGCGATATAGAGTTCGCCCCAGGCATCAAAGCCCTTGAGGTCGACGAAGTCATCACGCAGGCGGGTGATGGCCTGTTCCGGAGCTTCATCACCCAGGCGACGGAAAAACAGGCTGTAGTCGACGCCGCTGTTTTGCATGAGTTGCAGCAGGCTCTCCAGCAGCTTCTGGTCATCATCCTGCGCGGTGGTCAGGCCGAGGCGGCGGCGCATCAGGTCCAGGTAATGGGCCTGGAACAGCGGCAGGTACAGGCCGAGGGTTTCGCGCAGGGCCTCGACGCTGATGAACGGCGTCAGGGCCTGCGCCAACGCGCTGAGGTTCCACTGGCCAATCGGCACCTGGTTACTGAAGGAGTAACGGCCCTGGTCGTCGGAGTGATTGCAGATGAAGTTGGCGTCGAAGTCGTCGAGGAAGGCAAAAGGGCCGAAGTCGAAGGTGATGCCGAGGATCGACATGTTGTCGGTGTTCATCACCCCGTGGCAGAAGCCATAGGCCTGCCACTTGGCGATCAGTTCGGCATTGCGCTCGACCACTTCGCGGAACATCGCCAGGTACGGCTCCGGTTGTTCCAGGCACTCCGGGAAGTGCATGGCCAGTACGTGATCACCCAGTACTTTCTGCTGCTCGGGGCGCTTGGTGTAGTAGAAATATTCGAAGTGGCCGAAGCGCACGTGGCTCGGCGCCAGACGCAGGACCATGGCTGCGCGCTCCTGTTTTTCGCGCCACACCGGGGTGTCCGAGCCGATCACGCACAGGGCGCGGGTGGTCGGGATGTTCAGGGCGTTCAGGGCTTCGGACGCGAGGAATTCGCGGATCGACGAACGCAGTACCGCCCGGCCATCGCCCATGCGTGAAAACGGCGTCTGGCCGGCGCCCTTGAGATGCAGGTCCCAATGTTCACCGGCCTCGTTGTACACCTCGCCCAGCAGCAGGCCGCGACCGTCACCCAGTTGCGGGTTGTAGAAACCGAACTGATGCCCGGAATAGACCATCGCCCTCGGGATCGCGTCGGCCCAGAGCTTGTGGCCGCTGAACAGTTCGGCGAACTCCGGGGTTTCGGCCACGGCCGGGTCGAGGTCCAGCAGCGCCATGGCGGCGGGGCTGGCCACCACCAGGCGCGGATTGTCGATGGGCTCGGGCAGCACATGGGCGGAAAACGCGTCGCCCAGGCGGTCGTAGCGATTATCGAAGGTCAGTTCGTCGAGGGCTTTCAAGGGCCGGCTCCAGCAGAATGTCCGAGCATTCTGCTGGGGAAAGGCCGGTTAGTCGAGTTTGGCGGCGGGCGGTTCTTGCGCCGGCTTGCCGTCGACCAGAGGCACGATGGTTTTCGCTTCCGGCTCGATTGGCACCATCTTGTACTCCTGGCCGTGCAGGTTCTTGAGGTAAACCTCCATCTGCCGGAACGAGATATTGATGTGCTGCTTCTTGAACTCGCGGTTGATGAAGCGGTTGACCTCGTCGAGCACCGGGTTGCGGTCACCGAGGTCGCGCACGTGCATGCGCAACTCGTGGTCCAGGGTGCTTTCGCCGAAATTCAGGAAGTACACATGCGGCTCCGGGTCTTTCAGGACGCGCGGGTTATCGCGGGCCGCCTTGAGCAGCAGTTCTTTCACCAGGTCCAGGTCCGAGCCATAGTCGACACCGAGCTTGAGGGTCACCCGGGTGATGGTGTCGGTCAGCGACCAGTTGATCAGTTGCCCGGTAATGAACGTCTTGTTCGGGACGATGATGTCCTTGCGGTCGAAGTCGGTGATGGTCGTGGCGCGGATGCGAATCTTGCTCACGGTGCCCGACAGGTTGCCGATGGTGATGGTGTCGCCGATCCGCACCGGACGTTCGAACAGGATCATGATGCCGGAGATGAAATTCGCGAAAATCTCCTGCATGCCGAATCCGAGGCCGACCGACAGCGCCGCCACCAGCCATTGCAACTTGTCCCAGCTGACGCCGAGGGTCGACAGCGTCGAGACGAAACCGACGCCGGCAATCACATACGAGAGCAGCGTGGTGGTCGCGTAGGCGCTGCCCTGGGCCAGGTTGAGTTTCGACAGCACGAACACTTCCAGCAGGCCCGGCAAGTTGCGCGCCAGGGCAAAGGTGATGCCGATGATGATCAGCGCGCCGAGCATGTCGCCGATGCTGATCGGCACCATGCTCATGTTGGCGCCGGTGCCGCTGGTGTATTCGTAGAGGGTGATGTTGTCCAGGTACGAAAACACCGAGATCAGGTCGGCCCAGACCCAATACAGCGCTGCCATGAAGCCGCCGAGCAGCGCCAGGCGGATCAGGCGCAGGGACTGTTCGTTGACCTTCTCGATGTCCATGGTCGGCTCTTCTATCACCGCTTCGCCGTCGCCGGCCTCCTTCGCGGCCAGCCGCTTGGTCAGGGCGCGCTGGTAAGCCAGGCGGCGGGCCGCCACGCTGAGGCCGCGCACGAACGTGGCTTCGATCACCAGCCAGAACATCAGCAGGTACAGCGTGTTGATCAAACGGTCGCTGAGTTTCAGCGCGGTGTAGTAGTAGCCGAAACACACCGCCACGAACAGCGCGACGGGCAGGGCGGTGAACAGGATCCCCACGACCTTGCGGAACAGCGAGGCGTTTTTGTGGGTCGGGCTGCTGATGAGCAAACGACTGAGCAGCAGGGTCATCAAGGCGTAGCAGGTGAGCACCACCGGCATGCCGATCACGTCATCGGCCAGCGCCGCCGGTTGCAGTTCGGCAACCGCCACCACGGTCACCAGCGCCATGACCACCATGCCCAGGCGACGGACCCACCTGCGCAGGAATTCCACCTGGGGCTTTTCCCAACGGAAATGCAGTTCCGCCACGCCACCCGGCGCGAGGATCCGGTAGGCGGTGTAGAACACCAGCCAGGCCCCGGCCATCTGCAGTAACGCCGCGCCCATATTGGCGTTTTGCCCACGGGCGTCGATTTGCAAGGCCAGCCCGCACAGCGCCAGGCCCAGGGACACAGGCATTGCCAGCAGGATGTTGATCAGGATGGCCTGCGGCGTGTGCAACTGGCTGTCGCGCTTGAAATGGCCGATGTCCTGGTGAACCTTGTTCAGGCGCGCGTACAGACTCTTGCGGCGCCACAGCAACGCACCGATCAGCAGTGCCAGTGGCAGGAACAGCAACGGGCGCTGGGTCAGGCCATCAGCCAGTTCGCTCAGGCTTGAAAGTACCGGCAGTGAATCGAGTTGATGCTGGAGGCGATCGGGCACACTGCGAATCCACTCCGGGTCCAGCGGCTTGTTGCTGGGAATCCAGAACATCTGCTCTTCGAGTGTCGCCCGCAGGCTTTGCGCCGTGCTGAGCAGTTGCTTCTGGTTCAGTTGCAGGGTGATGGATTCATTGAGCACCGCGCTCAGTTCGCGATTGAGGCGCTCCAGCAGGTCGGCGCGGGTGGTGGCCAGTTCCATCAGGCTTTTGCGCAGCTGCGGTGTGACTTGCTCGGGCGGCTGGGTCGACAGCAGGTTATCGACGTAGGTGGTCGGATTGCTCAGCAACTCCCGTTGCTGGCTGACTTCGAACTGATACAGGCGAATGTCGGCGATCTGGTCGGCCAGGTTGCGGTCGAGCCGCAGGCGCGGCAACGCTTGTTTCTGTTTGTAGAGAATCTTCGAGAGCAGCAGGCTGCCTTTGAGCACATTGATTTGCTCGTCCAGGGCCGAGTCGCTCTGGGTCAGGCTGTCCAGTTGTTGCTTGGTCTGCAGGTTTTGCTGGGTGACTTCGTTGAGGCGGTCGGTGCTCTTGAGCAGGTAGTCCGAGAGCTTCAGGTTGGCCGCGCTTTCGGTGGCCAGCAGGCTGCTGCCGCCAGCTTTCTGCGCTTCGATGGATTGCTGGGTGACCGTTTCCTGGGACAACGCCAGACGCTTCTGGTTGATCAGGGTTTGCAGTTCCTGGATTTCCCGATCCAGACGATCGGATCGCTCCGACAGCAGGTCATGCTGGCTGCTGCCGAGGTCTTGCAGTTGGGTATTGCCGGCCAGTTCCTGGCGGCGCAGCGGGATCAGGGCGTTCAGCGCTGCCAGCTCGGCATTGAGCTGGTCGCGCTGCTCGGCGCTCAAGGCCTTGCCGCCGTCCTTGCCGTTCTTGAGGATGTTGTTGATCTGCTGAATGCGCGTCTGGCTGCTGGATATCTCCGCCTGGGCGCGCTCGGGGCGGGTCTGGGCGGTGATGATCAGGCTGTTGGCATCGCCCAGGGCTTTTTGCAGGTCGCTTTGCTGGGTGGAGCGCTCGGTGAGCATTTGCTCCAGCTGCTGGATCGGTTCCTTGGCGAAACGCTGTGCCACCGGTACCACGGTGCTGGCCTTGAGACGGGTCAGTTCACGCTGGTTCTCGAGCGTCTGCTTGGGTGCAGAACTCAACGTTTGCTTGAGATCGGCCAGCTTCTGCTCGTAGTCACGCTTGTTGTTGAGCTGGGTCAGCGTGCTTTGCAGGACGGTTTGCAGGGCCTTCTGGTCGGCTTCCGGCAATTTGCGGTCGGCGATCTTGTCCAGGTTCGCCTGCACGGCTTCGCTGGAGGGCGGTTCGGCCGCTTGCACCGCTTGCGGTAAACCAAGGGGGCCGACAGAGAGACTCAAGCCCAGCAGGGCAATGGCGAAAAAGGAGCGCAGGTTAGGCATAGAGACCGGTCAAGCAAGTGATAGTGGAAGCAGTTTAGAGGAAGAGGCCGGGACCCGGGCGACTTCCTTCGGGGAATCTGACGCCCACTTTGCCGATCTTGTTCCCGTCCATGACCGCCACGGTCCAGATGGTGTTGTTCCATTCCACCTGGTCACCCACCACCGGTGCGCCGCCGACTTTCTGGGCAATGAAGCGGGCCAGGGACATGTCCGGATCGATGCCTTCGACCTTCAGCCCATACAGGGCCGCAACCGCCGCCAGCTGGGCGTCTCCTTCCAGTACGAAGTCGCCGAAGAAGCGTAGATCGAGGCCCCGTTGTGGCGCCTGGCTGAACAGTTTTCCAAGGGCCGGCAGGTTGTGTTCATGGCCGATGACACAGAGCAAATCATCGACTTCGAGCACCGTACTACCCGACGGATGGAGCAGTTGCTCGCCACGAAACAGGGCGGCGATACGGGTGCCTTCGGGCATTTTCAGCTCACGAAGGTGCGAACCGATGCACCATTTTTCAGCGCCCAGGCGATAAACGAACAGCTCCCATTCGCTGGTGACATGCACCTCCAGGGCCGAGCGGGAGATGGGTGCAGGCTCCGGGGGCACCGTTACCTTCAACAGTTTGGCGACCCACGGCAGGCTCGTGCCTTGAACCAGCAGCGACACCAGCACGATAAAGAACGCGAGGTTGAAGTACAGCTGGGCGTTGGGCAGGCCGGCCATCAGCGGGAACACCGCCAGAATGATCGGGACCGCGCCACGCAAACCGACCCAGGAGATGAACGCTTTCTCGCGACCATGGAACGCTTTGAACGGCAGCAGGCCAACCACTACAGACAGTGGCCGGGCAAACAGAATCATCCACAGCGCCAGTGCCAGTGCCGGCAAGGCAATAGGCAGCAGATCGTGAGGCGTCACCAGCAGCCCCAGCACCAGGAACATGCCGATCTGCGACAACCAGGCCATGCCGTCGAGCATGTGCAGGATGCCGTGGCGGCTGCGCACCGGACGGTTGCCGATCATCAATCCACACAGGTAAACCGCGAGGAAGCCGCTGCCGTGCAGGGCGTTGGTCAGGGCAAACACCAGCAGGCCACCGGCGATGACCAGAATCGGATACAGGCCGGTGGCCAGGTTGATGCGGTTGACCAGTTGCAGCATCAGCCAGCCGCCACCCAGGCCGATGACGCTACCGATGCCGAACTCGCGGATCAGGTGGGTCAGCAGGCTCCAGTGCAGGCCGGTCTGGCCGCTGGCGAGCATGTCGATCAGGGTGACGGTCAGGAACACCGCCATCGGGTCGTTGCTGCCGGATTCGATTTCAAGGCTGGCGGTCACCCGTTCGTTCAGGCCTTTGCCGCCCAACAGCGAGAACACCGCCGCGGCGTCGGTGGAGCCGACAATGGCGCCGATCAGCAGGCCCTGGATCAGGTTCAGGTTGAACAGCCATGCGGCCGCCATGCCGGTCAGCCCGGTGGTAATCAGTACCCCGACGGTGGCGAGAGACAATGCCGGCCATAACGCCACACGGAAACTCGACACCCGGGTGCGCAAGCCACCGTCGAGCAGGATGACTGCCAGTGCGAGGTTGCCGACCAGATAAGCCGTGGGGTAGTTGTCGAAAATAATGCCGCCGCCATCGACGCCGGCCGCCATGCCGACGGCCAGGATAATCACCAGAATCGGGATACCAAGGCGCGATGACAGTGAGCTCACCAGAATGCTCGCACCTACCAGCAACGCGCCGATCAAGAACAGGCTGTTGATGGTCGTCGCATTCAAAGGCAGTACTCCAGAAAACTGAAAGGCGGGCACAAACTGACCATGCAGTCCGCGTGCCAGCGATTCTAACCTGTTGAAATGTGATGCTGTCAAAAAGCTTTGCAGGAGCGAGCTCGCTCGCGATGGACGTCAACGATAACGCGTGCTGTCTGATTCAGCGCGTCGTCATTGAATTCATCGCGAGCAAGCTCGCTCCTACAGGGGGCGGTGTTGGTGGATTACAGGCTGAACCGCCCAACCAGGGTGTTCAGGTCCACCGCCAGGCGCGACAGCTCGCTGCTCGCCGCACTCGTCTGATTCGCCCCGGTGGCCGACTGCACCGACAGGTCGCGAATGTTCACCAGGTTGCGATCCACTTCACGGGCCACCTGCGCCTGTTCTTCGGCAGCGCTGGCGATCACCAGGTTGCGTTCGTTGATTTCGACGATGGCGCTGTTGATGGTGTCCAGCGAAATCCCGGCACCGCGTGCGATGTTCAAAGTCGATTCGGCGCGTTCGGTGCTGTTGCGCATCGAATCCACTGCGTGCTCGGTACCGCTCTGGATACTGCCGATCATGCGCTCGATTTCGCTGGTCGACTGCTGGGTGCGATGGGCCAGGGCGCGCACTTCGTCGGCCACTACCGCGAAACCACGGCCGGCCTCACCGGCGCGAGCGGCCTCAATGGCTGCGTTCAAGGCCAGCAGGTTGGTCTGGTCGGCCAGGCCACGGATCACATCCAGCACCTTGCCGATGTCGCGGGACTCGTTGGCCAGGTCGCCGATCAGGGTCGCGGTGCTCTGCACGTCGGCGCTCATGCGTTCGATGGCGCTCACGGTTTCCTGCACCAGATCACGGCCGTCGCCGGCAGAACTGGTGGCGTTCTTCGACGCCTCGGACGTGCTGACCGCGTTGCGTGCGACTTCTTCCACGGCGCTGGTCATTTCGTTGACTGCGGTGGCAGCCTGTTCGATTTCGTTGTTCTGCCGGGTCAGGCCACGGGCGCTTTCGTCGGTGACGCTGTTGAGTTCTTCGGCGGCAGAAGCCAGCTGAGTGGCCGAGCCGGAAATCCGTTGCAGGGTGTCGCGCAGTTTGTCCTGCATCTTCGACATCGCCAGCAGCAAGCGGCCGGCCTCGTCCTGGCCGTCGACCGTGATCGGGCGCGTCAGGTTGCCTTCGGCGATTTGTTCGGCGGCGCTCAGGGCATTGGCGATCGGTTGGGTGATGCTGTTGGTCAGCAACCAGGCGAACAGCAGCGTCAGGGCGGTGGCGATCACCAACAGGGTGATCACCAGGTTGAACGCCGAATCGTATTGATCCGCCGCCTGCTGGTTGGTGTCGTGGCTCTGCTGGGTGTTGATCTCCAGCAGTTTGTTCAACACCGCGTTGACCGCTTCGGAGTTGTTGAGCAAATCGGTGTTGAGCAAAGTGCGCAGTTCATCGATCTGATTGTTGCGCGACAAGGTTTTCATCCGGTCTTCGATCTGGCGGTACTGACCCAGCAACTGCACGTATTGATCGTAGGCCGCACGTTCCTGCGGGCTGGCGATCAGCTTTTCGTAGGTCGCCTGGGCGGTGCGAATCTGCTGGTTGCGCATCTCCAGCAGTTCCATGGTTTTTTGCTGCACGTCAGGCTCGCGGTTCACCAGCAAGCGGTAGGACAACACGCGCAGGCGCAAGGTGAGCTGGGTGAAGTCGTCCAGGCTCTTGATGCTCGGCACACTGTTGTTGGTGATGTTCTCGGCCGCGCCGCGGATCTTGCTCATCTGATTCAAGGCAAACACTCCCAGAATCATCATCAAGCCACCGATCAGGGCAAAGCTGAGGAACGCCCGAGGGGCGATATTCATATTACGAAGGGACATGGGATTTACCGAAAAGAGCGCACCTGAGCGGTGCCGAGGCTGACGTATGAATGACTTATCGGTCGTACGACTGGAGTCTTGAGTCCTTGCGCGTTTTTACTGCGACCGGGTGGGTACCTTGTAGGAGCGAGCCCGCTCGCGAAAAACGCATGGACAACGCAATCATTCAGACAGGGCGCGATATCGTTCACGTCCATCGCGAGCAAGCTCGCTCCCACATAGGCTGGCGACGAAATGCGGGAACCAGATTGACCAACCGCAGTCTTTAAAACTCGCGAGGAAGGTCGCCCGTCAGCAGAATCAAGGCTTTGCGCCTGTATAACCCTGGCATCCACGGTGACTTTTCTTTATCGTACGCGCCCTTTGAAAAAGCCCGGAAAATCAAAATGTTGGAAGCATCCCTAAGCCAATTGGAACAACTGGTCAGTGACCTGGTGCAGCAGAACCAGACGTTGCTCGGCACCAACCAGACCCTGACTGCAGAACTGGCCCAGGCCAAGGATGAAAACGAAAGCCTGCAACTGAGCCTGATGGAGCAGGAAGAGAAGCAAGGCGCCACGGCGGCTCGCATCCAGGCCCTGGTTGAGCGTGTCAGCGCAGGTCCTGTCAGCGCATGAGTTACAACGCCGCAGGGGTAAAAGTCGTCTCGATCCTGGGAGAGGACTATTCGATCAAGGCACCGGCCGGGGAAGAACAGACCCTGCTGGACGCCGCGATGATGTTGAAGGCAGCCCTGGCCGAAACCAAGAGGAAGTACCCGACGCTGATCGGTGACCGACTGTTGGTGCTGGCCGCGATGAACCTGTGCTCCCAGCAGATCGAAATGCAGAAGCAGCACAAGCTCGAACTCGACCGTTACCAAGAGCAAGTCAGCGCCACGGTTGAAGTGATTTCCAAGACGATCAATCAGGCCTGATCGGCTTTGCGCACAACCAAAGAATAGATTGTCGGTTGGTTTGTATACAATCGGCACGGCTGTTGCAGTGTTTCAGCCTCTTATTCTTTGGGGGTGCTCCATGCAGTTCTGGCGACGCAGTATTCAATGGCAATTGATCCTGAGTATGGGCAGCGCCTTGCTGGTCAGTATTCTGATCGTCGTTGGCATCTATACCCTGGTGGTCAATCGGCTGGCGCAGAACTATCTGGTCGAGCAAGCCTTGCCGTCGAGCATCGAAGCGATGCGCAACGACATCGAGCGCATCCTTGTTCAGCCGCTCACGGCCGCCAAGGACATCGCCAGCAATAGCATGGTGCGCGACTGGCTGGCCGGGGGTGAAGGCAGTGCCCAGACCGGCACCTTCACCACCTATCTCGAAGGCATCCGCGCCGAGCACAAGGCTTTTACCGCGCTGATTGTCGGCACCGCGTCCAACCATTACTTCACCGAAAAAGGCCTGGACCGGACCCTCAGTCGTTCCAACCCGAAGGATGCCTGGTTCTATGCGTTCCTCGACAGCAAAAAGCCGCGCACCCTCAATATCGACAACGACACGGCCACCGGAGAATTGGCGCTGTTCATCGACCTGAAAGTCGAGCAGGCCGGTAAAGTCGTGGGCGTTGCCGGGCTGGGCCTGAGCATGAAAGAGCTGTCGGAGCTGATCCACAACTTCAGCTTCGGTGAGCGCGGCAAGGTCTATCTCGTGCGTTCCGACGGTTTGATCCAGGTCCATCCCGAGGCGCAATTCAGTGGCAAGCGCACCTTGGCCGAGCAGATTGGCGAGTCAGCCGCGCAAGCGGTCATGGGTCAAAAAACTGCCACCAGCAGCAGCTTCCAGCGTGATGGCGAAGACTTCCTCGCGTTGAGCCTGCCATTGCGTGATCTCGGTTGGACCCTGGTGGCCGAAGTGCCGCAATCGCAGATCTACGCCGAAGCCCGCCGCGCCATGTGGATGAGCAGCGGCATCGGCCTGGCGGTGGCGATTGTGTGCCTGTTGCTGGTGGTGCTGCTGGCCCGTGGGTTGGTACGGCCGATTCGTCAGGTAACAGCGGCACTGGTTGCCATCGGTAGCGGTGGTGGAGATTTGACCCACCGGTTAGATTCCAGTCGCGCCGATGAGCTGGGCGATCTGGCGCGTGGCTTCAATCGGTTTCTCGACAGCCAGCGCGACATGATCGGTGAAGTGCTGACCACCAGCGAGCACCTGCGCACTGCTGTCGGGCAAGTGGCGCGCGTGGTGGACAACACCGCCGAACGTTCCGGACGGCAACAGGAAATGACCGACATGGTCGCCACCGCGGTGCATGAAATGGGCCTGACCGTGCAGGACATCGCGCAGAACGCCGGCAACGCGGCATTCGCTTCACAAACCGCCCGTGACGAAGCGCTGCAGGCGCGGGAGGTGGTGGGCGGTTCGATTCGCCACATTGAAAGCATGTCCCTGGAGATCGGCGTGGCGGCCACGGCGGTGGGTGAGCTGGCCCATCAGGTGGCGTCCATCGATCAGGTGCTGGCGGTGATTCGCGGGATTTCCGAACAGACCAACCTGCTGGCGCTCAATGCCGCCATCGAAGCGGCGCGGGCGGGGGACATGGGGCGCGGGTTTGCCGTGGTGGCCGATGAAGTGCGCACGCTGGCGCGGCGTACGCAATCGTCCACCGATGAAATCCAGCAGATGATCGGCAGCCTCAAGCAAGGTGCCGAGAACGCGGTGTCGTCGATGCATACCGGGCAAGCGGCCACGGGTACCGGCGTGGAGTCGAGCCAGAGAACTGGCGCGTCGTTGACGGCGATTACCGGTCAGGTGGAACGCATCAGCGACATGAACCATCAGGTCGCGACGGCGACCGAAGAGCAGTCGGCGGTGACCGAGGAGATCAACCGCAATGTGCAGGGCATCTCCGACCTGGCGCGGGCGACTGCGGGGGAGGTCAGGGCCTGTCGGGATGATTGCCAGACGTTGCAGCGGTTGGCGGATGATTTGGCGCGGCAGATGGGTGGGTTCAAGCTGAGCTGATGTTTCATCTGTGCGGGCCTCTTCGCGAGCGAGCCCGCTCCCACACTCGACCTGCTGCGAACACATAATTTGTGAACTCCAGCGATCAAATGTGGGGGCGGGCTTGCTCGCGAATTTCAGCTACGCCACAGATTCGGGATCAGAACCACTCATCCTGCATGCCCAGACACACATCATCCCGAGCTTCAAGAATCGCCAGCTCGTGGTGGCAACCCGGCACTTCCCACGTCAGGAAGTAGCGCGCCGCCTGCAACTTGCCTTTATAGAAGCTTACGTCCGCCCCATTGCCCTTGGCCAGGCCTTCCTCGGCGCGAATCGCCTGTTCCAGCCAGCGCCAGCCAATGACGGTGTGCCCGAACACCTTCAGGTACAGCGCCGAGTTCGCCAGGCTGCTGTTGACCTTGCCCTGGGCCAGGTCGGTCAGCAGGCCGATGGTTACGGTTTGCAGGCGCGCCACCAGTTTCTCCAGCGGTTCGCGCAGTGGCGTCAGCGACTCGAATGCCTGGGCGCGTTCGGCGGTGGCGGCGATCAGGCGGATCAGTTGCTTGAGCCCCGCGCCACCGTTCTGCGCCAGTTTGCGCCCCAGCAGGTCCAGCGACTGAATGCCGTGGGTGCCTTCGTGGATAGGGTTCAGGCGGTTGTCGCGGTAGTACTGCTCCACCGGGTATTCGCGGGTGTAGCCGTGGCCGCCGAGGATCTGGATCGCCAGTTCGTTGGCTTTCAGGCAGAACTCCGACGGCCAGGATTTGACGATCGGCGTCAGCAAATCCAGCAGTTCATGGGCCTGTTTGCGTTCGGCTTCGGTCGCAAGCGTCGTGGTGTCATCGAACAGCCGCGCAGCGTAAAGACCGAGGTCGAATGAGCCTTCGACATAGGCTTTTTGCGTCAGCAGCATGCGTTTGACGTCGGCGTGCTGAATGATCGCCACCGGCGCAGTGTTCGGGTCCTTGCTGTCGGGCACGCGCCCCTGCGGACGCTCGCGGGCATATTCCAGCGAGTACAGATAGCCGGCGTAACCAAGCATCACCGCGCCCATGCCGACGCCGATGCGCGCCTCGTTCATCATCTGGAACATGTAGCTCAAGCCGTGGTGTGGCTTGCCCACCAGATAGCCGACGCACTCGCCGTTATCGCCGAAATTCAGCGCGGTGGACGTGGTGCCACGCCAGCCCATCTTGTGGAATAGGCCGGCCAGCAGCACGTCATTGCGCTTGCCCAGGCTGCCGTCGTCGTTGACCAGGAACTTGGGCACGATGAACAGTGAAATGCCCTTCACCCCGGCCGGTGCGTCCGGCAGCTTGGCCAGGACCATGTGCACGATGTTTTCCGACAGCGGATGATCGCCGCCGGAGATGAAGATCTTGTTGCCCTTGAGGCGATAAGTGCCGTCAGACGCCGGCTCTGCGCGGGTACGAATATCCGACAGCGACGAGCCCGCGTGCGGTTCGGTCAGGGCCATGGTGCCGAAGAAACGGCCATCGATCATCGGTTGCAGGAAGCGGCGTTTCTGTTCATCGGTGCCGAAGCTTTCGATCAGGTTCGCCGCGCCCATGGTCAGGAACGGATAGGACGTCGATGCGGCGTTGGCCGATTGAAAGTGGGCAAAGCAGGCCTGGGACAGCAGTGTAGGAAGCTGCATGCCGCCGGCGTCGAAACTGCGCGCGGCATTGAGGAAGCCGGCTTCGAGGAAGGCATCCACCGCCGGTTTCACTTCCGGAATCAGAATCGCCTGACCGTTTTCATAGCGCGGTTCGTTCTCGTCGCCCTTGCGGTTGTGCGGGGCGAAGAACTTCTCGGCGATGCTGCGGGCGGTACTGATGGCCGCATCGAAGGTTTCGCGGTTGTGTTCGGCGAAACGCTCACGCTGGGTCAGGCCCTCGGCATCAAGGACTTCATACAGCTCGAAAGCCAGATTACGGGAACTGAGCAACGTCTCGGACATGGCGGCCTACCTTTTATTGGAATGGGCCGAGTCTAGGCGGGGGAATAAAGGCTGAACAGGATGATTGATGATCGTGATAGTGGACCAGAGCGACGACTTGGCAGGCACCACAAAACAAATGTGGGAGCGGTGGTGCGGCAATCCGACTTGCTCGCGAAGGCGGTATGTCAGTCAACATAAATGCTGAATGTGACGGCCTCTTCGCGAGCAAGCCCGCTCCCACAGGGATTTGATTGCCAGGCAGCTATCGCGGCTGCCTGGTTTATCGGTTTTAGCCGATCGTCATCAAGCTGGCATTACCACCCGCCGCAGCGGTGTTGACGCTCAGCGCACGCTCGATCACCAGGCGTTCCAGCGCAATGTTGGTTTCGCCTTGCGACAGGCCCTGCACGCCAACGATCGCACCGGCACGCTTGGCAACCTGCTGGCACACCGCACGCAACTGGTCGGAATGGCCGTGATGCACAACCGCATCAAAAACCACTTCGTCCTTGTTCCAGTCGGAAACCAGCTTGATGCGCGCCTGAATGTCCTTCGGCAGGCGTGCGAACAGCGCCTTGCTCAGGTCAGTTTCCGGCCATACCGCCGAGCCGCCAACCGCCAGTACTGCCGCCAGTTGCGTCAGCAGATCGCCTTCGACTTCCGTCAGGCACAGCACGTGTTCCCGTGGCAGGATCGCGTAGCTGTTGCGTTCGCCGGTCGGGCCAGCCAGAACGCGGGTGATGCCGCTTTGCGATTGTGCGGCGAACTGCACGCACAGGGTGCTCAGGTCGGCGAACTTGTTGCTGTCGGCCCAGGCTTTCAGGGCAGTCAACGGCTTGCTCATGGCGTCGCGCAGACGAACGTCCGGTGCTGCGGCAGCATCGCCGCGAGCGAAGGATTGCTCGATTGCATCCGCAGGGCGCGTCGACAGCAGGCGGTACAGGTACAGCGGGCCACCGGCTTTCGGGCCGGTCCCCGACAGGCCTTCGCCGCCAAATGGCTGCACGCCGACCACGGCACCGACGATGTTGCGGTTGACGTAGACGTTACCGGCGTTGACGGTGTCGATCACCTTGGCGATGGTTTCGTCGATGCGGGTGTGCACGCCCAGGGTCAGGCCGTAGCCGGAAGCGTTGATCTGGCCGATCAGTTGATCGATGTCTTTGCGCTTGTAACGAACCACGTGCAGCACCGGGCCGAAGATCTCCCGCTGCAACTCGTCGAAGCTTTCCAGTTCGATCAGCGTCGGCATCACGAAGGTGCCGCGTTTGACTTCTTCGGCATCGGCGATGGCCACCTGGTATACGCTGCGACCTTTGTCACGCATGGCCTGGATGTGTTTCTCGATGCCGGCTTTCGCTTCAGCGTCGATCACCGGACCGATGTCCACGGACAGGCGCTCCGGGTTGCCGAGGCGGCTTTCGGCCATGGCGCCCTTGAGCATTTCGATGACGCGGTCGGCGGAATCTTCCTGCAGGCACAAGACGCGTAGGGCCGAGCAACGTTGGCCGGCGCTGTCGAACGCCGAGGACACCACGTCGATCACCACCTGTTCGGTCAGTGCCGAAGAGTCGACGATCATCGCGTTCTGGCCGCCGGTTTCGGCGATCAGCGGGATTGGACGCCCCTGGCTGTCGAGGCGGCCGGCGATGTTGCGTTGCAGCAAGCGCGCGACTTCGGTGGAACCGGTGAACATCACGCCTTTGACACGTTCGTCGCCGACCAGGCCGGCACCGACGGTTTCGCCACGGCCCGGCAGCAGTTGCAGCACGCCTTGCGGAATCCCGGCTTCGAGCAGCAGGCGCACGGCTTGAGCGGCCACCAGCGGCGTTTGTTCCGCAGGCTTGGCCAATACCGGGTTACCGGCAGCCAGTGCGGCAGCCACCTGGCCACTGAAGATCGCCAGCGGGAAGTTCCATGGGCTGATGCACACCACCGGGCCCAGCGGGCGGTGGGCGTCATTGGTGAAATCGTTGCGTGCCTGCACCGCGTAGTAACGCAGGAAGTCCACGGCCTCGCGCACTTCAGCGATGGCGTTGGCGAAGGTCTTGCCGGCTTCGCGAGCCAGCAGGCCCATCAGCGGCTGGATCTCGGCTTCCATCAGGTCGGCGGCACGTTCCAGGATCGCGGCGCGCTCGGCCGGCGGCGTGGCCTGCCAGATCGGTGCAGCGTTCAGGGCGCACTGGATTGCGTTGTCGACGTCTTCGACGGTGGCTTCCTGTACATGGCCGACCACGTCACGCAGGTCGGACGGGTTCAGCACTGGCGCCGGGGCTTCGTTGCTGGACGCGCAGCCGAGGATCGGCGCGGCTTTCCAGTGGTTGTGTGCGGTAGCGAGAAGGGCGCAGGACAGGGATGCCAGACGATGTTCGTTGGCCATGTCGATGCCGCTGGAGTTGGCGCGCTCGGAGCCATACAGGTCACGCGGCAGCGGAATGCGCGGGTGCGGCAGGCCGAAACCACCTTCCACGGTCGCCATCTGTTCGATGCTCGCCACCGGGTCGGCCACCAGTTCCTGAATCGAAATCGACTGGTCGGCGATACGGTTGACGAACGAGGTGTTCGCGCCGTTTTCCAGCAGGCGACGCACCAGGTAGGCGAGCAGGGTTTCGTGGGTGCCGACTGGTGCGTACACGCGGCACGGACGGTTCAGCTTGCCTTCGGAAACCTTGCCTACAACTTGTTCGTACAGTGGTTCACCCATGCCGTGCAGGCACTGGAACTCGTACTGGCCCGGGTAATAGTTCTGACCGGCGATGTGATAAATGGCCGACAGGGTGTGGGCGTTGTGCGTGGCGAACTGCGGGTAGATGACTTCCGGCACCGACAGCAGCTTGCGGGCGCAAGCGATGTAGGAAACGTCGGTGTACACCTTGCGGGTGTAGACCGGGTAGCCTTCCAGGCCTTCGATCTGGGCGCGCTTGATTTCGCTGTCCCAGTACGCGCCTTTCACCAGGCGGATCATCAGGCGATGACGGCTGCGGCGAGCCAGGTCGATTACGTAGTCGATCACGTACGGGCAACGCTTCTGGTAAGCCTGGATCACGAAACCGATGCCGTTCCAGCCGGTCAGTTGCGGCTCGAAGCACAGGCGCTCCAGCAGATCCAGCGACAGCTCGAGGCGGTCGGCTTCTTCGGCGTCGATGTTCAGGCCGATGTCGTATTGCTTGGCCAGCAGGGTCAGCGACAGCAGGCGCGGGTACAGCTCATCCATCACGCGCTCGTACTGGGCACGGCTGTAGCGTGGGTGCAGGGCGGACAGCTTGATCGAAATGCCCGGGCCTTCATAAATCCCGCGACCGTGGGAAGCCTTGCCGATCGAGTGGATGGCTTGTTCGTACGAGGCCAGGTACTTCTGCGCGTCGTGCTCGGTGAGTGCGGCTTCACCCAGCATGTCGTAGGAATAGCGGAAGCCCTTGGCTTCGAACTTGCTGGCGTTGGCCAAGGCTTCGGCGATGGTTTCGCCGGTCACGAACTGCTCGCCCATCAGGCGCATGGCCATGTCGACGCCCTTGCGGATCATCGGCTCGCCGCTCTTGCCGATGATGCGGCTCAGGGACGAGGTCAGGCCTGCCTCATTGTGCGTAGACACAAGCTTGCCGGTAAGCAGCAGGCCCCACGTGGCAGCGTTGACGAACAGCGACGGGCTGTTGCCCAGGTGCGGCTGCCAGTTGCCGGTGCTGATCTTGTCGCGGATCAGCGCGTCGCGGGTGCCTTTGTCCGGGATGCGCAGCAGCGCTTCGGCCAGGCACATCAGTGCCACGCCTTCCTGGGACGACAGGGAGAACTCCTGCAGCAAGCCCTGAACGATGCCGGCACGACCGCCAGCGCTCTTCTGGTTACGCAGTTTTTCGGCAATCGAAGCGGCGAGCTTGTTGGTGGCTTCAGCCATAGGGGCCGGCAGGCGCGCCTGCTCGATCAGCATCGGCACCACTTCCGGTTCCGGGCGACGGTAGGCGGCGGTGATCGAAGCGCGCAGCACCGATTGCGGCAGGATGCTTTCGGCGAATTCGAGGAAGCACTGGTGGGCGTGATCCAGAGGCGCGTCGACGCTGTCGTCGGAATCCTTGGTCAAACCGCTCAGCTCGGTCAGGGTTGCACCACCCTCGAGTTTTTCCAGGTAATTGAAGATTGCCTGCTTGATCAGCCAGTGCGGCGTGCGATCAATCGAAGTCGCGGCGGCCTTGAGGCGTTCGCGGGTCGGGTCGTCGAGTTTGACCCCAAGGGTGGTGGTAGCCATGTTTTTATCCTCATGTTTGCCACGACTGCGTGGCATCAGCTGGCGGCAAGATTAGCCGTGCAACTGTTGAGGTGCAACCGGGTGCAACCCTTTTTTTGCAGGAAAAATCGGCGCCTCGTCGGGAATTAAATTCTGGTACGGGCGTGCTGCTCCTGCTTGGTGCTTTTGCTTCTAGCAAAACGTCTTGACTACGCTAAAAGGGAGCAAAAAAACATTTGGATACGGGTAAAGCACGTAGGTGCAACTGATTCTCGAAAAATGGGTTGCACCTTATTTGCTTTGTTGCATAGCATTCGCGCCCCAAGGTGCAACCCGTCGAAAAGGCAGGTGTGCCGGCTGATGGCTTTCCTGGGGAAACATCAGTCATAAATGCGCGGCGTCCCGAATCGTCTGTCAAACGTCAGCGTTTGCGGGCGGTTCAACAGCTGCTGCTACATAAAAACAAAGCCAGGGCGTCACTTAATGAGCGTAACGAATCCAACCCTGATCACATTCGTGATCTACATCGCGGCAATGGTGCTGATCGGTTTCATGGCCTATCGCTCCACCAATAACCTTTCCGACTACATTCTTGGCGGTCGTAGCCTGGGCAGCGTCGTTACCGCGCTGTCTGCCGGTGCGTCCGACATGAGCGGCTGGTTGTTGATGGGCCTGCCGGGCGCTATCTACATGTCCGGTCTTTCCGAAAGCTGGATCGCCATCGGCCTGATCGTCGGCGCCTACCTGAACTGGCTGTTCGTCGCCGGCCGTCTGCGCGTGCAGACCGAGCACAACGGTGACGCCCTGACGCTGCCGGATTACTTCGCCAGCCGTTTCGAAGACAAAAGCGGCCTGCTGCGGATCATCTCCGCCGTCGTGATCCTGGTGTTCTTCACCATCTACTGCGCCTCCGGCATCGTGGCCGGTGCCCGTCTGTTCGAAAGCACCTTCGGCATGTCCTACGAGACAGCACTGTGGGCCGGTGCTGCGGCGACGATTGCCTACACCTTCGTCGGCGGTTTCCTGGCCGTGAGCTGGACTGACACCGTACAAGCCACCCTGATGATTTTCGCCCTGATCCTGACGCCAATCATCGTGCTGCTGGCCACCGGCGGTGTCGATACCACGTTCCTGGCGATCGAAGCGCAAGATCCGGCCAACTTCGACATGCTCAAAGGCACCACCTTCATCGGCATCATCTCGCTGATGGGCTGGGGTCTGGGCTACTTCGGCCAACCGCACATCCTGGCGCGTTTCATGGCGGCGGATTCGGTCAAATCGATTGCCAATGCCCGTCGCATCTCCATGACCTGGATGATCCTGTGCCTGGGCGGCACCGTCGCTGTAGGTTTCTTCGGTATCGCCTACTTCTCGGCCAACCCGGCCGTGGCCATGCCAGTGAGCGAGAACCACGAACGCGTGTTCATCGAACTGGCGAAGATCCTGTTCAACCCATGGATTGCCGGTGTCCTGCTGTCGGCCATCCTGGCTGCCGTCATGAGCACCCTGAGCTGCCAACTGCTGGTGTGCTCGAGCGCACTGACCGAAGACTTCTACAAAACCTTCCTGCGTAAATCGGCTTCCCAACTGGAACTGGTCTGGGTCGGTCGCGCCATGGTGCTGCTGGTTGCCCTGATCGCCATCGCGCTGGCCGCCAACCCGGAAAACCGCGTACTGGGTCTGGTCAGCTACGCCTGGGCCGGTTTCGGTGCTGCATTCGGTCCGGTGGTACTGATCTCCGTGATCTGGAAAGACATGACCCGCAACGGCGCACTGGCCGGCATCCTGGTCGGCGCGATCACTGTGATCGTGTGGAAACACTTCGAACTGCTGGGCCTGTACGAAATCATCCCTGGTTTCATCTTCGCCAGCCTGGCGATCTACCTCGTCAGCAAGATGGGCTCGCCGACTGCCGGTATGTTCCAGCGTTTTGCTGCGGCTGAGGCTGATTATCGCTTGAACAAGTAGCCGGGATTAGCGCATGCGCTGACCCGATGACTTGAAAAAATGGCCCGCTTCCTCTTGGACGCGGGCCATTTTTTTGCGTTTTCACTGCCGTGTTCCCCCAGGGTCATCCGCTCAGCCACCAACCCCTGACTTGCCGGCCGGTAAAAGGTAAACTTCCCGGCCTTCGCAGGAGCAGCCATGAATTATCGTCACGCCTTCCATGCCGGCAATCACGCCGATGTGTTCAAACACCTGACCTTGACCCGCCTCATCGCCCTGATGTCGCGCAAGGAGCAGCCGTTTGCCTATCTCGACACCCACGCCGGCATCGGTCTGTATGACCTTCAGGGTGACCAGGCCAGCCGTACCGGCGAGTACCTGGAAGGCATTGCGCGTTTGTGGGATCAGCCGGATCTGCCGATCCTGACCGCTGATTACATGCAGGTGCTGCACGAGATGAACCCGGACGGCCAGTTGCGCTATTACCCGGGCTCGCCGGAACTGGCGCGGCGTCTGACCCGCCCTCAGGACCGTGTGTTGCTCAACGAGAAGCACCCGGAAGACGGCGTGTTGCTCAAGGACAACATGGCCGGTGATCGTCGGGTCAAGGTTCACTTGGGCGAGGGCTGGCATGTGTCGCGGGCCTTGCTGCCGGTGCCGGAGAAGCGTGCGGTGATGTTGATCGATCCGCCGTTCGAGAAGCTCGATGAGATGCAGCGTTGTGCCGCGTCGTTGAAGGAAGCGATTGGTCGGATGCGCCAGACCGTGGCGGCGATCTGGTACCCGGTGAAGGATCAGCGCGCGCTGCGTCGCTTCTACCAGGACCTGGCCGGCACCGGTGCGCCGAAGTTGTTGCGGGTGGAGTTGTTGGTGCACCCGTTGGATACGCCGAACAGCCTGAACGGTTCCGGCCTGGCGATTGCCAATCCGCCGTGGGGGCTGGAGGAAGAGTTGCGTGAGCTGCTGCCGTGGTTGTCCGAGAAGCTCGGGCAGACCCAGGGTGGGTGGCGGATGGATTGGTTGATTGCTGAGAGTTGATTTGTGCATCTATGGCGTCCGATTGGACGCCATCACTGTGTAGGAGCGAGCTTGCTCGCGAAGGTCGTGAACGTTAACGCGTAAAGCCGGATGCCCAGCGGCGTCCTTTGGTTTTTCGCGAGCGAGCTCGCTCCTACAGTCAGTTGTCAGATCGGGCAGGTCACGCCTGTGCCGCCGATCCCGCAATACCCTTCCGGATTTTTGGCCAGATACTGCTGGTGATATGCCTCGGCAAAATAAACGGTCGGGGCCTGTTCGATTTCGGTGCTGATTTCACCGAGGCCGGCCTTGGACAGTTCGGCCTGGTACGCTGCTTTGCTCTTGAGCGCGGCTTCCAGTTGTTCAGGCGAAGTGGCGTAGATCACCGAGCGGTACTGGGTGCCGATGTCGTTGCCCTGGCGCATGCCCTGAGTCGGGTTGTGCAGTTCCCAGAACATCGCCAGCAGCTCCTGGTAGCTGACTTTCGCTTTGTCGTACACCACCAGCACCACTTCGGCATGGCCGGTCAGGCCGGAGCAGACTTCTTCGTAGGTCGGGTTCGGCGTGAAGCCGCCGGCGTAACCCACCACCGTGCTGACCACGCCTTCGCGCTGCCAGAAGCGGCGTTCCGCCCCCCAGAAACAGCCCAGGCCGAAGATCGCGAAGTCGACATCTTCGAAGAACGGGCCGAGCAAGGGGGTGTCTTTAAACACAAAGTGCTTTTCAGGCAGGGTCATCGCGGTTTCGCGGCCGGGCAGAGCTTGTTCTTTAGTAGGGAGCACGTTTTTGTTCACCAGAATTTCCGAGCGCAGAACCATGACCAGTCCTCTCAGTCAGGATAATTAGACAGACAAACAGTTTGCCCGAGAGTTGGATCGCTGTCAGGCGATTGGGCCACGCGGGTAGCGCTTGAGCTTTTCGATCAGCTCGTTGCCCGGGATCGGACGGTCGAACAGGTAGCCCTGGCCGACGTCGCAGCGGTGACGGCGCAGGAACGACAACTGCTCGGCAGTTTCGATGCCCTCAGCCACAACCTTGAGTTTCAGGTTATGGGCCATGGCGATCACTGCGGAGGTGATTTCCATGTCGTCCTGGTTGTCCGGGATTTCGTGGATGAAGCTTCGATCGATCTTAATGATGTCGATGGGGAATTTTTTCAAGTAACTGAGCGACGAGTAGCCGGTGCCGAAGTCGTCCATGGCCAAGGTCATGCCCAGACGCTTGAGCTGGTCGAGCTGCAAGTGGGTGTCTTCGGTGGCTTCCAGCAGCAGGCCTTCGGTCAGCTCCAGCTCCAGCAAATGAGCGGGCAGGTCTTCTTCCTTGAGAATGCTGGCGATGGAGGCCACCAGGTCCGGATCCGAGAACTGCTTGGGCGACAGGTTGATCGCCACCTGAAGGTTGCCCAGGCCGGCGGCGGTCAGCGCCTTGCTCATGCGGCAGGCCTGGCGGGCGATCCATTTGCCGATCGGAATAATCAGCCCGGTTTCTTCGGCGACGCTGATGAACTGATCCGGGCGGATCATGCCCTTTTCCGGATGATCCCAGCGCAGCAGTGCTTCCATCCCCAGCAGGCGCCCGCTGCGCAGGCACAGCTTGGGCTGGTAGAACACATCGAGTTCGTTCTGGGTCAGGGCGCGGCGCAGGTTGTTTTCGACGAACAGCTTGTAGCTGGCCTCGGCGTTCAGCGCTTCGGTGAACACTTGCACCTGGTGTTTGCCATTGGCCTTGGCCTTGTGCAGGGCCAGCCCGGCGTTGCGCATCAGGGTTTGCGGGTCGCGCCCATGCAGCGGCGCGCAGGCCAGGCCCACGGAGCCGGTGACGCTGATCAACTGGTTGTCGACGAACATCGGTTTGTCGAGGGTCGCCAGCAACTGGTTGGCCACTTGCTGACCCTCCGTGAGGTCGCTGTTGTCCAGCAACACGGCGAATTCGTTACTGGCGAAGCGTGCCAGGCTACCGCTCGGGATCAAGCTGTTGCGCAGGCGCCGGGCCAGGCTGATGAGCAGTTTGTCGCCGGTCTGGTGGCCGAGGCTGTCGTTGATCCGCTTGAAGTTGTCGATGTCCACCAGCAACAGGCTGATCGGTGCGTCGCTGTCCCGGGCGAAGCGTTCGTCGAGGTTGCGGATGAACGCCGGGCGATTGCCGAGATTGGTCAGGTTGTCGGTGTAGGCCAGGCGCTCGATGCGTTGCTGGGCCAGTTTGGTCTGGGTGATGTCTTCGTAAATGCCGATGTAATGGGTCAGCTCGCGGTTGTCGCCGTAAACCTTGGAGATCGACAACTGGCCCCAGTAGGGTTCGAGGTTTTTGCGCCGGCTCTTGAATTCGCCCTGCCAACTGTTGCTCTTGGCCAGCGCCGAAGGTGCGTCGAACAGCAGTTCGCTGAGGTTCTCCAGGGCTGGCAGTTCCGACAGGCGCTGACCGTGCACTTCTTCGGTGGAGTACTGGGTGATTGCGGTGAAGCTCGGGTTGACGTATTCCACCACGCCATCGCAATTCACCAGCAAAAAGGCGTTGGCACTTTGTTCGACCGCACGCTGAAACAGGTGCAGGGCGCTGGTGGCGGTGCGCCGGTTGTGGTTGCTGATGACCTGGGCAAACTGGTCCGCCAGTTCGCCGGCAAAAGCGATTTCGTCCGACTGCCAGGCACGGGTCGCACCGGTTTGCTCCAGGCACAAAACGCCGACCACCTGGCCATCGACGCGGATACTGGCGTCAAGCATTGCGTTGACGTCGCACGGGCGCAGGCTTTCGGCCATCTCCCGGGTGCGCGGGTCGCGCATGGCGTTATGGGCGTCGATGGCGCGACCGGTGTGCAAGGCGTCGAGGTAATCGGGGAAAACGCTGACGTCGATCGGCTGCGGCAGCAGGTATTCCTGACTCGTGCGGTGATAGGCCGAGATCGGCACCAGCATCGAGCCTTCGAGGTGCCACAGGCTGGCGCAGTCGATTTCGTAAATGTCGCAGGCGCTGCGGGTGATCAGCTCGGCGGCTTCGCGCAAGGAGTCGTTGCTGCTGTAGCGTTGGCGGGTGAGCAGCAGGATCAGGTCCTGCTGGGCACGCACCCGGTCCAGATGCAGCAGTTGCTCCTGCTGGGCGCGCTGATTGAGTTCCAGGGCGATTTGCAGGCGCGAGTTCTGGGTTTCCAGATCCAGGGCCGGTTGCAGCGGGTCATCCTCGAACAGGCCGTCAATGACCAGCAGATAGCCGCGCAACAGGTGGCGATTGTGTTGTTTGTAGGCTTCGCCCAGTTCCAGCAGATTCAGGGAGCCCGAGGCGGTGTGCAGGGTGTAGCGGACCAGGTAATGCGTGCTTTCGGTCAGTTGTTGCTGGACCGCGTCGTGCAGTTGATAACGCGCTTCCGGCTCCATCAGGCTGGCGTAGGGCGAGCCCACCAGCGCGCACAGCTCCACGGCTGGCATGCCGAACTGGCGTTCGCAATTGGGATCGAGAAACAGCAGCGCCCAGCTGGGTTCATTAAGCCGTTCGAAACGCAGCATGCCGAGCCGCGAGGGCACAGGCAACTGCGTCACTACCTCGGCCACCATACGGCTGGCGGCATCGGGTTGGCTTTTCATATGGAGGGAAACTCGCTTCGAATATGCTGAACGCGCTGGGCTCTCGCCCTCTTTACTGTTGCCTGCGGCAAGGTTGCATCATTGCGGCACCGACTGACAAGAGAGATGAAGGCCAAGTGCTATAAGAATATGTCGGCAGAACAGGCGATTTCTGCAGGCCGAATTGCAAAATTGCGATTTTGCCAGTGAAAAGCCTGTTCTGCTGACGGCCGAGGCGGCGTCAGGCCAAGGGAATATTGACCGCTTCCAGGAGCGCCCCTTTTTTGTTGAAGAAGCTCACCGAGACGTTGTTTTCGTCGACGGTGACGCGGGCAAAATTATCAGTACTGATTATTTTTGTGCAGCTAAGGGTGTGCGCAAACGTTGCGTCATCGATGGTGCTGAGCGTTTGGTCCAGCATAAATGCCTCAGCGGTTGGCGGGCCGTAGATTGGAATACAGTTCAATGGCGAGGAGACAATGGTATGGACAGCGAAGTCTTGGTCTTTCGAGTGCGTAAGCTTGCTTGTCATCGAGGCATGAACATCTCCAGCGATAAAAAACACATTTTTGACTTTATTCAAACGGATGCTTTCAAGAATTCGGTTGCGTTGCTCGGTGAAAGATTTCCACGAGTCCCCACCATCTTCTTTCAAGTCCGGGTAAAACATGACACTGGTGACGACAAATTTCACTTTCGCCACGCTGGAGGCCAACCATTCGAGCAGTGCCGTTTCTTGCTCGACATCGAGTATCCTTCGATCCTCGGGTGCCAGGTTGCGTTGCGTGCGGGTATCCAGAACAAACCATTCCACGGCGCCATGGGAGAACTTGTACCAATAATGATCGGGACGTTTGGCCAAGGTTCCATCGGCTGACAGTGTATGCGCAGGACTATGGCTGGACTGGTATATCTCATAAGCGTGCATTGCATTATTAAAAAGAGCGAGATCTGCGTCAGATTTATTGGCAGGCCAGTTATCTTCTATCTCGTGGTCATCCAAAATCATATAGGTAGGCGTTTTTGCCATGAGCTTTCGAATATTTTTTTCGGAGAAGGAACCTCTGTATTTAATTAGGAAATCATTAAGCGACGTATCTGGCACTACCCTGTTCATATCGTCGGCATAGATTTGATCGCCCACCATTACAAGTGCGTCGGTTTTGATTTTTTGCCTGACCATTGCTTTAAAGATAGTGGAGTTATTAGCCGTATGTAGAGGAAAGCCGCCAGTAAAATTCAGGTATCTGCATGAGCCTATGAGGTAGCTGCGCGATGAATCATTTTTGCCATTCTGGGTCTGGAGTTTGAATTTTTTCTTAGGCCAGATGAACGAATCGGTAAGGTCGGGATCGGCCAGAAACTCTTTGCTTGCGTTACACCAGCCCATCTGAAAGGTATATATTGTATCGGCGCTTAGCCCTGACAGATGGATTACAGCGGTATTGTCCCTGTCTCTGAGTATCGTTTCGGTGCGCACTTTCCATAATGTGTTGTTGTTTTCCCGAAAGCGGATTGCAGCTATTCTGACGCTCTTGTCTTTCGCGAGTTGATTTCCACCTCGCAGAAAAATTCTCGCCTCGTGTGGCGTGACGTGTCCAAGAATAGGGCCTACGGTAGGCTTTTGTAATTGCATAATGTTTTCCATCCATTGGTTTTTATCCTGGACAGGTTAGGGCGGGTGTAGCCAGTCTGTGCGATACATATTTATCGTCATGCCGCTGAGTTGTTTTTTTGTGTGTTCTTGTCAGTTTTATCCAATTTAATCTCAACGGTTTGCAGTGCCCCTCCGTCGCGGTCGTGGTAAGTGACCATAATCTGTCCGGCCTCGACCACAATATGGGCAAAGTTGTCTTCACTCACCACCATGCTGGTCAGCTCATGTCGATAGTCGCCGGAGGCGGTGCGGACCAGGGGTTGATCGAGGGCGAATGTGGAGGCCGTGGCATAGGGCAACATTCTGCTGTTGCACAGCGGTGACGAGACGATGGTGTGGACTTCGAAGCCCGGGTCTTCGCTGTGGGTCAACCGACTGGTCAGTGAACCGTGAACATCACCGGAAATGAACACGACGTTCCTGATGCGATGTGTACGAATGGTCTCCAGCAACCGCAGCCGTTGTCCGGGAAACCCGGCCCAGGCGTCATCCCCGTCGCGTTTGGCGTCAGGGAAGAACATCACACTGGTGACCACCATCTTGACCCTGGCGGGGCTGTGGATCAGCCATTGGCACAAGGCATATTCCTGTTCAACATCAAGAATGCGTCGATCATTGGCGGACAGACTACGCTGGGAGCGGCTATCGGTGACGAACCATTCGATATCGCCATCGGTGAACTGATACCAATAGTGCTTCGGATGCCGGCTGACCCGGCCATCGTCGAGTAATTCAAATACCGGGCTGTGGCTGGCTTGATATAACTCATAAGCAGTGATGGCGTTTTCATACAGAACATCATCGCCTGATGTTTTTCTTTCCGGCCAGTTATCTTCAATTTCGTGATCGTCGAGGATCATGTAAGTCGATAAGTTGGCCATTAACCTGGAAATATGCGGTTGGGAGAAAGCCGCACGGTATTTTGCGAGTATTTGCTGATATTCGCGGTCGGGTGCGAAAAAATTCAAATCGTCGACATAGATCTGATCGCCAGTCATCAACATCGCGCTGACCGGCGGGTTGGCTTGCAGTGCCAATTGTGTGATCGAGGCGAATATCCGGTCGCCCAGTTGTGGCGCCGACGGGATACCGGCGGTCATCCGCAAGTAACGGCATGAGCCGACGAAATAGGCTCGCGGCGTGCCGACTGTGCCCGATCGGGTGCGCAAGCGATAGAGTTCCTGCGGCCATTGCAGCGGCAGTTCTTGCACCGACTCCACGGTGTGCCCGGCACTCGTGGTGCTGAACCAGCCGGCTTGATACTCGTATTCGGTATCGGCCGCGAGGTTATCGAGAACAATGACATCGGACATGTCTTGCAGGTTTGTCAGTCTTGTAAAGATACGTTTAAGCCATTGCGTATCCCCGGACTGCCGATAACGGATGCCGGCAAATACGGCGGCATCTTTTTGCGCTACTCCGCGCACAAAGATACGCGCGTGATCAGTTGTGGTGTGGCCAACTATTGGGCCGACAGAGAGTTTTAGCATGTTCGAATCCATTCGAATGAATAACTGAAAAGCCAGTGGCGTTAAAAGTTGCCGCCGTAGTTTTGGGTATTAAGGCTAAGTGTTTGCTGGCGGGAAAATACTGGGCAAAAGGGGATGGGTTGTGTGGGGTAATCAAACCAGGCATGTAGGACATTGCCTGCGTTTCGTGCAGGCAAAAAAAGCCCCGCCAAATTGGCGGGGTTGAGGTACGAGCGTGGCGCTCGGAAACGTGGAACGCGATCGGCCCTCCGGTGAAGGAGGGCCGGTCGGTGTTACAGGAGCATGGTGCGGATGTCGCCCAGCAGATCGCTCAGGCGCTTGGTGAAGCGTGCAGCCGCGGCGCCGTTGATCACACGGTGATCGTAGGACAGCGACAGTGGCAGCATCAGTTTCGGCTGGAAGGCTTTGCCGTCCCAGACTGGCTGGATGGTTGCCTTGGAGACACCGAGAATCGCCACTTCCGGCGCGTTGACGATCGGCGTGAAGCCGGTGCCGCCAATGTGGCCGAGGCTGGAAATGGTGAAGCAGGCGCCTTGCATCTCGTCCGACGAAAGCTTCTTGGTCCGGGCTTTTTCAGCCAGGGAAGCCGCTTCGGCCGCCAGTTGCAGCAGGCTCTTCTGGTCGACGTTCTTGATGACCGGTACCAGCAGGCCTTCCGGAGTGTCGACGGCGAAGCCGATATTCACGTATTTCTTGCGGATGATCGCTTTGCCGCTTGGTGCCAGCGAGCTGTTGAAGTCCGGCAGTTCCTTGAGCAGGTGCGCGCAGGACTTGAGCAGCAACGGCAGGACGGTCAGCTTGACGCCGGCCTTCTCTGCAACGGCTTTCTGGGCAACACGGAACGCTTCGAGTTCGGTGATATCCGCCGAGTCGAATTGCGTCACGTGCGGCACGTTCAGCCAGCTACGGTGCAGGTTGGCGGCGCCGACCTGCATCAGGCGGGTCATCGGCACTTCTTCGATTTCACCGAAACGGCTGAAGTCCACGACCGGAATCGGCGGAATGCCCGCGCCACCGGTTGCGCCAGCCGCAGCGGCCGGCGCTTCCTTGGCCTTCTGCATCATGGCTTTGACGTAGACCTGCACGTCTTCCTTCAGGATGCGACCGTGCGGACCGCTGGCACCTACAGCGCTCAGCTCGACGCCGAACTCGCGGGCCAGTTGACGCACGGCAGGGCCGGCGTGAACCTTGGCGCCTGGCTTGGCGGGAGCAGCAACCGGGGCAGCAACAGGTGCGGCCGCGGCAGGTGCAGCAGCGGCTGGAGCCGGAGCGCTCGGAGCAGCAGCGGCAGGTGCGGTCGCAGCAACAGGTGCAGCAGGAGCGGCGCCTTTGACTTTCAGCTTGAGGATCAGGTCGCCGGTACCGACTTCGTCATCGAGCTTGATGGAAACACTTTCCACCACGCCAGCGGCCGGCGACGGGATTTCCATGCTGGCCTTGTCGGATTCCAGGGTGATCAGCGACTGGTCGGCGACAACGCTGTCGCCGGCCTTGACCAGGACTTCGATGATCTTGGCCTTGCCCGCCGAACCGATGTCCGGAACGTGGATGTCCTGGATGCTGTCGGCTACTGGAGCAGTCGGGGCTGCCGCAGGTGCAGGTGCAGGTGCAGCTGCCGGAGCGGCAGCCTGGGCTGGAGCCGCAGCCGGCGCAGCAGCGCCCGCCACTTCCAGGTCCAGGATCAGGTCGCCGGTGCCGACTTCGTCGTTGAGCTTGACGCTGATGGCCTTGACCACGCCAGCGGCTGGCGACGGGATTTCCATGCTGGCCTTGTCGGATTCCAGGGTGATCAGCGACTGATCAGCCGCGACGGTGTCGCCGACCTTGACCTGGATCTCGATGATCTGGGCCTTGCCCGACGAACCGATGTCCGGCACGTGCACTTTCTGAACGCTGGCGGCAGCTGGCGCGGCAGCAGGAGCGGCCGGCGCTGGAGCAACGGCCGGTTTCTCTGCGGCTTTTGCAGCAGCCGCAGGGGCCGCAGCAGCGGCACCTTCGACTTCCAGCTCCAGCAGTTCGTCGCCTTCTTTCAGGCGATCGCCCAGCTTCACTTTCAGGCTCTTGATGATACCGGCCTTCGGCGCAGGCACTTCCATGCTCGCCTTGTCCGATTCCAGTGTCAGGATGCTCTGGTCGGCTTCGATACGGTCGCCGACCTTCACAAACAGTTCAATTACTTCACCTTCACCGCTGCCGATGTCAGGTACGCGAATGAGTTCGCTCACAGAATCTCTCCTCAGCAGTCCAGTGGGTTGCGTTTTTCCGGGTTGATACCGAACTTGGCGATGGCCTCGGCCACCACTTTAGGTTCGATGTCACCACGGTCAGCCAGTGCTTCCAGGGCTGCCAACACCACGAAATGACGGTCGACTTCGAAGAAATGACGCAGTTTCTTGCGGCTGTCGCTGCGGCCGAAACCGTCGGTGCCCAGGACTTTGAATTCCTTGGACGGTACCCACTGACGGATCTGCTCGGCGAACAGTTTCATGTAGTCGGTAGACGCGATGACCGGACCCTTACGGCCGTTCAGGCACTCTTCGACGTAGCTCAGCTTAGGCTTCTGGCCCGGGTGCAGACGGTTGGTGCGTTCAACGGCCAGGCCGTCGCGACGCAGTTCGTTGAAGCTGGTAACGCTCCACACGTCGGCGCCGACGTTGAACTCTTCGCGCAGGATCTTCGCTGCTTCACGGACTTCACGCAGGATGGTGCCGGAGCCCATCAGCTGAACGTGGTGCGCCGCTTCGCGGGTGTCTTCTTCGAGCAGGTACATGCCCTTCTTGATGCCTTCTTCGGCACCGGCCGGCATGGCTGGCTGCTGGTACGACTCGTTCATCACGGTGATGTAGTAGAAGACGTCCTGTTGCTCTTCGGTCATCTTCTTCATGCCGTCCTGAATGATCACCGCCAGCTCGTAGCCGTAGGTTGGATCGTAGGTGCGGCAGTTCGGGATGGTCGCGGCCAGCAGGTGGCTGTGACCGTCTTCGTGTTGCAGGCCTTCACCGTTCAGGGTGGTACGGCCGGCGGTACCGCCGATCAGGAAGCCACGGGTGCGGCTGTCGCCAGCGGCCCAGGCCAGGTCGCCGATACGCTGGAAGCCGAACATCGAGTAGAAGATGTAGAACGGCAGCATTGGCTGGTTGTGGCTGGAGTACGAAGTACCGGCAGCGATGAAGGAGCTCATGGCGCCCGCTTCGTTGATGCCCTCTTCGAGGATCTGGCCCTTCTGGTCTTCCTTGTAGAACATCACCTGGTCTTTATCGACTGGCTCGTAGAGCTGGCCGACGGAGGAGTAGATGCCCAACTGACGGAACATGCCTTCCATACCGAAGGTACGGGCTTCGTCCGGGATGATCGGCACGATGCGCGGGCCGATTTCCTTGTCCTTGACCAGTTGCGCGAGGATCCGCACGAAGGCCATGGTGGTGGAGATTTCACGGTCGCCCGAGCCGTCGAGGATCGCCTTGAGGGTGTCCAGTGGAGGGGTCGGGATGTTGAAGCTTTGAGCGCGACGCTGTGGTACGAAACCGCCCAGCGCATTGCGGCGCTCGGCCAGGTAACGGGCTTCGGCGCTGCCTTCTTCCGGTTTGAAGAACGGCAGGTTCTCCAGCTCTTCGTCCTTGACCGGGATGTCGAAACGATCGCGGAACAACTTCAGGCTGTCGACGTCGACTTTCTTGGTGTTGTGCGCAGTGTTTTTCGCTTCGCCGGCACCGGTGCCATAACCCTTGATGGTCTTGGCCAGGATGACGGTCGGTTGTTCTTTGTGGTTGACCGCTTCGTGGTACGCCGCGTAGACCTTGTACGGGTCGTGGCCGCCACGGTTGAGTTTCCAGATCTCGTCGTCGGACAGATCGGCAACCATCGCCTTGAGTTCCGGCGTGTTGAAGAAGTGTTCACGCACGAACGCGCCGTCTTTGGCTTTGTAGTTCTGGTACTCGCCGTCGATGACTTCGTCCATGCGGCGTTGCAGGATGCCGTCGACGTCCTTGGCCAGCAGTGGGTCCCAGAAACGGCCCCAGATGACTTTGGTCACGTTCCACTGAGCACCGCGGAACACGCCTTCGAGTTCCTGGATGATCTTGCCGTTGCCGCGAACCGGGCCGTCGAGGCGCTGCAGGTTGCAGTTGATGACGAAGATCAGGTTGTCGAGCTTCTCGCGGCCGGCCAGGGAGATGGCGCCCAGGGATTCCGGCTCGTCGCACTCGCCGTCGCCCAGGAAGCACCAGACTTTCTGTTTGCCTGGCTGGATGAAGCCACGGTGTTCCAGGTACTTCATGAAACGTGCCTGGTAGATCGCCTGGATCGGGCCCAGACCCATGGATACGGTCGGGAACTGCCAGAAGTCAGGCATCAGCCAAGGGTGTGGGTAGGACGACAGGCCCTGACCGTCAACTTCCTGGCGGAAGTTGTTCATCTGGTCTTCGGTGATGCGGCCTTCCATGAATGCACGGGCGTAAACGCCTGGCGAGGTGTGGCCCTGGAAGTAGATCAGGTCGCCGCCGTGTTCGTCGGTCGGGGCCTGGAAGAAGTAGTTGAAGCCGATGTCATACAGGGTCGCACTGGAAGCGAAGCTGGAGATGTGACCGCCGAGGTCAGAGTCTTTCAGGTTCGTACGCATTACCATGGCCATCGCGTTCCAGCGTACCAGCGAGCGAATGCGGCGTTCCATGAACAGGTCGCCAGGCATGCGTGCTTCGTGGGTAACGGGGATCGTGTTGCGGTAAGGCGTGGTGATGGCGTAAGGCAACTGCGAACCGCTGCGGGTCGCGAGCTCACCCATACGGGTCATCAGATAGTGAGCACGGTCTTCGCCTTCTTTGTCGAGAACCGATTCCAGGGCGTCCAGCCATTCCTGGGTTTCGACGGGATCGAGGTCTTGCATGGCTTGCTCCAGGGCGGAAAGGCTACCAGAATCGGTTGCCTGAGTTAGCGACTGGCCTTGTGGGCAGACGTTATGAATTCTTGGATTGCCGACAGGTTGTTCCGGCGGCGTGTAGTTTTACTACAAATCTTCCGGCATTTCAGCCCGTCTAATGTATATACGAGTAGTAAAACTACAGATGAGTGGCTCGTGGCCCCCGGCTGCGTTGTGAGAATAATCGATAAGGTTGGTCTTTTTCCAACTACAAAAGGTGAAAGCTTGATGCTGGCTGCCAAAATAAAAGAAATTTCAGCTATTTCTAACTTTTGTTCGACAGTCCCTCAGGTAGTGGGTTTTCGAAAACCACTACATGCAGTCGGTTGTACGCCGATCAAGGATAGACCATGAGCCTCCCTTCGTTTGCTGAACTGCCCGCCATTCTCCTGCCGTTTGTCACCCGTGCCGAGCAGTCGTTCCGGGCTGCCGTCGCCGCTTTGGGTGATGACCACGGGCTTTCTGCCTGGACGCCAGAGCGCTGGGCGCAATTTGCCCGCGTCACCGCCGCCAGCGATTTCGTGATTGAACAGTGTGTTCGTGACCCTTTGATGTTGCTGCAGCTGGTGCAGTCCGGCGAACTGGACCGCAGCGTCGCTCCCGGTGAGTTGTGCGCGCAGATTGCCACCGCCGTGAGTGTGGCCGAGACCGAAGATCAGCTTGGCCGCGCCTTGCGCCGTCAGCGTGCGCGCCATCAGGTGCGGATCATCTGGCGCGACCTGACCCGCCAGGCCGATTTGATCCAGACCTGTCGTGACCTCTCGGACATGGCCGATGCCAGCATCGATCAGGCCTATCAATGGTTGTACGTGCGGCATTGCCAGCAGTTCGGCGTGCCGACCGGCCGGCGCAGCGGCGAGCCGCAGCAGATGGTCATTCTCGGCATGGGCAAGCTCGGTGCGGTGGAACTGAACCTGTCGTCGGACATCGATCTGATTTTTGCCTACCCCGAGGGCGGCGAAACCGTCGGTGTGAAACGCCCGCTGGATAACCAGGAGTTCTTCATTCGTCTGGGTCAGCGGCTGATCAAGGCCCTGGACCCGATGACCGTCGACGGTTTTGTGTTCCGCGTCGACATGCGCTTGCGTCCCTACGGTTCGGCAGGTGCGCTGGTGCTGAGCTTCAATGCGCTGGAGCAGTATTACCAGGACCAGGGGCGCGACTGGGAACGCTACGCCATGATCAAGTCGCGGGTGGTGGCCGGCGACCAGGTGGCCGGCGCGCAACTGCAAGAGATGCTGCGGCCATTCGTCTACCGGCGTTACCTGGACTTTTCGGCCATCGAAGCGCTGCGCACCATGAAGCAGCTGATCCAGCAGGAAGTGCGGCGCAAGGGCATGGCCGACAACATCAAGCTGGGTTCCGGCGGCATTCGTGAAGTCGAGTTCATTGCCCAGGCGTTCCAGCTGATTCACGGCGGCCGCGATTTGAGCTTGCAGCAGCGCCCGCTGTTAAAGGTGCTGAGCACACTGGAAGGCCAGGGTTACCTGCCGCCGGCCGTGATCAGCGAGCTGCGTGAAGGATACGAGTTCCTGCGTTACACCGAACACGCGATTCAGGCGATTGCCGATCGCCAGACGCAAATGTTGCCCGATGGCGAGCAGGATCAGGCGCGTATTGCCTTTATGCTGGGTTTCGCCAACTGGACGGCTTTCCACGAACAACTGATGTATTGGCGCGGCCGCGTGGCCTGGCACTTCGGGCAGGTGATCGCCGATCCCGACGAAGAGCAGGGCGCCGAAAGCGAAGTGGTGGTCGGCGGTGAATGGTTGCCGCTGTGGGAGGAGGCTCAGGACGATGAGGCCGCTTGCCGCCAACTGGAGGAGGGGGGGTTCAAGGATGCCACCAAAGCCTTGAAAGCCCTGGCCGGCTTGCGCAGCAGCCCGCAATTGAGGGCAATGCAGCGTCTGGGGCGCGAACGTCTCGATGCTTTTATTCCGCGTTTGCTGGCGCAGGCCGTGGAGCATGACAATCCGGACCTGGTACTGGAGCGGGTGCTGCCGTTGGTTGAAGCCGTGGCCCGTCGTTCCGCTTATCTGGTGCTGTTGACCGAGAACCCCGGGGCGCTGCGGCGGTTGCTGACGCTGTGTGCGGCGAGCCCGTGGATCGCCGAGCAAATCACCCGTTTCCCCTTGCTGCTCGACGAATTGCTCAACGAAGGCCGGCTGTTCAAGCCGCCGCTGGCGCCAGAGCTGGCGGCCGAGTTGCGCGAGCGCCTGACACGGATTCCCGAGGACGACCTCGAGCAGCAAATGGAAGCCCTGCGCCACTTCAAGCTGGCGCACCGCTTGCGGGTGGCCGCTTCGGAAATCGCTGGCAGCCTGCCGCTGATGAAAGTCAGCGATTACCTGACCTGGCTCGCCGAAGCGATCCTGGAGCAAGTGCTGGCGCTGGCCTGGCGCCAGACCGTGGCCAAGTACGGCACGCCGCTGCGCACCGATGGCACCTTGTGCGATCCCGGTTTCATCATTGTCGGTTATGGGAAAGTCGGCGGCCTGGAACTCGGGCATGGTTCCGACCTGGATCTGGTGTTCATCCACGATGGCGATCCGCAGGCCGAAACCGATGGACCCAAGCCCATCGATGGCGCGCAATTCTTCACCCGTCTGGGTCAACGGATCATTCATTTGCTGACGGCACAGACCAACTCCGGGCAGTTGTATGAAGTGGACATGCGTCTGCGGCCGTCCGGTGCGTCGGGCTTGCTGGTGAGTTCCCTGGGGGCGTTTGCCCGTTATCAGGAAAACGAAGCATGGACCTGGGAACACCAGGCGCTGGTGCGGGCGCGAGTGCTGGTGGGCAGTCAGGATGTCGGCCAGGCATTCGAGAAAGTCCGTGCCGCGATTTTGGGCAAGACACGTGATTTGCCGACCCTGCGCCAGGAGGTCAGCGAAATGCGCGCCAAGATGCGCGATAACCTCGGCAGCAAGAGCACGGCGGCCGGCACCGGGGCAAATGCCTTCGAGGCCACGGCGCCGTTCGATATCAAGCAGGACGCCGGAGGTATCGTCGATATTGAATTTATGGTGCAATACGCGGCCCTGGCGTGGTCCGAAACACACCCGCCATTGCTGCGCTGGACGGATAATATCCGCATCCTGGAAGAGCTGGAGCATGAAGGGCTGATGCCCGTCGAAGATGCCGGTCTGTTGCGTGAAGTGTATAAAGCGTACCGTTCCGCCGCCCACCGGCAGGCTCTGCAGAAGAACCCGGGGGTGATACCGGCTGACCAGTTCGTGGACGAACGGCGGCAGGTCATGCGGATCTGGCGTGAGCTGGGTCTACGCTGAAACGGGATATTTGATACGCCAATATTCCCTGTAGGAGCGAGCTTGCTCGCGATGGTCGTTAACGATAGCGCGGCGAGCCTGACACCCCGCGGAGTTTTCAGGTTCATCGCGAGCAGGCTCGCTCCTACAGTAGATTTACGTTGTTCTGTAGAATTCTCGAGGCGGGGAGGCGTAGGCCTCCCCGGTTCGTTTATGGAAACCACATGAAAATTCTGATCGTTGGGCCCAGTTGGGTCGGTGACATGGTGATGGCGCAGACACTTTTCCAGTGTCTGAAACAACGCCACCCGCAATGCGAAATCGACGTGCTGGCCCCCGAGTGGAGCCGGCCGATTCTTGAGCGCATGCCCGAAGTTCGCCAGGCCTTGAGCTTTCCGCTCGGTCACGGTGTCCTGGAGCTGGCGACGCGCCGGCGCATCGGCAAATCCCTGGCCGGCCAGTACGACCAGGCGATCCTGCTGCCCAATTCCCTGAAGTCGGCGCTGGTGCCGTTCTTTGCCGGCATCCCGAAACGCACCGGCTGGCGTGGCGAATTGCGCTATGGCTTGCTCAATGACGTACGCACGCTGGATAAAGATCGTTATCCGCTGATGATCGAGCGCTTCATGGCCCTGGCTTGCGAGCCGGGCGTCGAGCTGCCAAAACCCTATCCGCGTCCGGCGCTGCAGATCGACCCGGTCACCCGCGAGGCGGCTCTGGCCAAGTTCGGCCTGGCCCTCGACCGTCCGGTGTTGGCCCTGTGCCCTGGCGCCGAGTTTGGCGAGTCCAAGCGCTGGCCGTCCGAGCATTACGCCAAGGTCGCCGAAGCGAAGATCCGCGAAGGCTGGCAAGTCTGGCTGTTCGGTTCGAAAAACGATCACGCCGTGGGCGAAGACATCCGAGCGCGGCTGATTCCCGGCCTGCGCGAAGAATCGGTCAACCTCAGCGGCGGCACCTCGCTGGCCGAGGCCATCGACCTGCTGTCCTGTGCCGATGCGGTGGTGTCCAACGACTCCGGCCTGATGCACGTCGCCGCCGCGCTGAACCGCCCGCTGGTGGCGGTCTACGGTTCGACGTCGCCGGGCTTCACGCCGCCGCTGGCCGAGCATGTCGAGATCGTGCGCCTGGGCATTGAATGTAGCCCATGCTTCGACCGCACGTGCCGGTTCGGCCATTACAACTGCCTGCGCCAGCTCATGCCGCAAGCGGTGAACGAAGCCTTGCAGCGTTTGCAGGGCACCGTGGTCGAGGTCAAATAGCTTGCGGGTTCTGTTGATCAAGACTTCTTCGCTGGGCGACGTCATTCACGCGTTGCCGGCGTTGACTGACGCGGCGCGGGCGATTCCCGGCATCAAATTCGACTGGGTGGTGGAAGAAGGCTTTGCCGAGATCCCGACCTGGCACCCGGCGGTGGGCAAGGTGATTCCGGTGGCGATCCGTCGCTGGCGCAAAAACATCTGGCAGACCATCAAGAGCGGCGAGTGGAAGCGCTTCAAGCAAAGCGTTCGCGCCACCAAGTATGACCTGGTGATCGACGCCCAGGGCTTGCTGAAAAGCGCCTGGCTGACCCGTTACGTCAAGGCGCCGGTGGCCGGCCTCGATAAAAGCTCCGCACGCGAGCCCATTGCTGCGCGCTTTTATGATCGACGCCTGGCCGTTGCCCGCGGGCAGCACGCGGTGGAGCGAGTGCGCCAGTTGTTCGCCATCGCGCTGGGCTATGACTTGCCCAAAGGCCTGGGCGACTACGGGCTGAATATCGAGCGCCTGGTGGAATTGCCGCGCAAGAACCCTTACGTGGTGTTTCTGCATGGCACCACCTGGGACACCAAACACTGGCCCGAAGCCTATTGGCGCGAGCTGACCGAGCGGGTCGGCTACCTTGGCGTCGGCGTGAAGTTGCCTTGGGGCAATGCGCAGGAGAAGGCCCGGGCCGAGCGTATCGCTGCGGGTTTCAAGCACGCCGAAGTGCTGCCAAAACTGAATCTGGCAGGGGTCGGCAAGGTGCTGGCCGGCGCGCAAGCTTGTGTGGCAGTGGACACCGGCCTGGGGCATCTGGCCGCCGCGCTGGATGTGCCGACGCTGTCGCTGTTCGGCCCGACCAATCCGGGCCTGACCGGCGCCTACGGCAAGGTGCAGATTCACATGGCCAGCGACTTCCCGTGCGCGCCGTGCCTGCAAAAGAAATGTACCTATCAACCGACGGCCGAAGATGCCCGTCAATTTGACCTGAAACGCGAGTGGCCGTTGTGCTTCACGCGTCTGAACCCCGAGCGTGTCGCCAGCCGACTGAGCACGTTGTTAATGGCTGAGGAGCTGCGCTGATGCAATTGGCATTTGTCTTGTACAAATATTTTCCGTTTGGCGGCTTGCAGCGCGATTTCATGCGCATCGCCCTGGAGTGCCAGAAGCGCGGCCATCAGATCCGCGTCTACACGCTGATCTGGGAAGGCGAAGTGCCGCCGGGTTTCGAAGTGCTGGTGGCGCCGGTCAAGGCGTTCTTCAACCATCGACGCAACGAAAAGCTCAGCGAATGGATGGAGGCGGACCTGGCCCGGCGCCCGGTCGACCGCCTGATCGGCTTCAACAAGATGCCGGGCCTGGACGTCTACTACGCCGCCGACGGCTGCTTCGAAGACAAGGCGCAGAACTTGCGCAATTCGCTGTATCGCCGCTGGGGCCGCTATCGCCACTTCGCCGAATACGAGCGGGCGGTGTTCGCCAAGGGTGCCAAGACCGAAGTGTTGATGATTTCCGAGGTCCAGCAGCCGCTGTTCATCAAGCATTACGACACGCCACTGGAGCGTTTCCACCTGCTGCCACCGGGTATCGCCCAGGACCGTCGCCGGCCGGCCGATGCCGATGAAATTCGTGCAGGGTTTCGTGCCGAGTTCAATCTCAAGGACGACGAACTGCTGCTGGTGCAGATCGGCTCCGGGTTCAAGACCAAAGGTGTGGACCGCAGCCTCAAGGCACTGGCGGCATTGCCTGCCGAGTTGAGGAAGCGCACGCGGCTGTTTGTAATTGGCCAGGATGACCCCAAATTATTCCAGATGCAGAGTGCAACATTGGGGCTGGGCGACAACGTCACGTTCCTCAAGGGGCGCAGCGATATCCCGCGTTTCCTGTTGGGGGCCGATCTGTTGATCCACCCGGCGTACAACGAAAATACCGGCACCGTGCTGCTTGAAGCACTGGTGGCCGGCTTGCCGGTGCTGGTGAGCGCGGTGTGTGGTTACGCCCATTACATCGCCGAGGCCGATGCTGGCCTGGTGCTGGACGAACCGTTCGATCAGGCACAGCTGACGCAGTACCTGACCGGCATGTTGAACGACGCTCAAGCAAGGGCGGCCTGGAGCCGCAATGGTCTGGCCTACGCCGAGACGGCCGACCTTTACAGCATGCCGCAGCACGCGGCCGATGTGATTCTGGCGGAGCACGCTTAAATGAAGTTGATGCTGGCTGAACCGTTCAAGAGCCTCTGGGCCGGACGCGACCCGTTCGCTGAAGTCGAGGGGCTCAAGGGCGAGGTGTACCGCGAGCTGGAAGCACGCCGGACGTTACGTACGGAAGTCGACGGCAACGGGTTTTTCGTGAAAATCCATCGCGGCATCGGCTGGGGCGAAATCTTCAAGAACCTGGCCACGGCCAAGCTTCCCGTACTGGGTGCCGGTCAGGAGTGGCAGGCCATTCAGCGCCTGAAGGAAGCTGGCGTGCCGACCATGACCGCTGTCGCGTATGGCGAGAAGGGCAGCAACCCGGCCGACCAGCACTCATTCATCGTCACCGAAGAGTTGGCGCCCACGGTCAGCCTCGAAGATTTCAGCATTAACTGGATCAAACAGCCGCCCGAGCCAAAGCTCAAGCGCGCGCTGATCGCTGAAGTTGCACGCATGACCGGCATGATGCACCGCGCCGGGGTCAACCACCGCGACTGCTACATCTGCCACTTCCTGCTGCACACCGACAAACCGGTGACCGCAGACGACTTCAAGCTCTCGGTGATCGACCTGCACCGCGCCCAGACCCGTCCGGCGATCACTTCGCGCTGGCGCAACAAGGACCTGGCGGCCCTGTACTTTTCCGCGCTGGACATCGGCCTGACCCGCCGCGACAAGCTGCGTTTCCTCAGGGGCTATTTCCAGCAGCCGCTGCGTCAGATCCTGAGTGAAGAGGCCGCTTTGCTGGCATGGCTCGATGGCAAGGCCAACAAACTCTACGAGCGTAAACAGCGATACGGGGATGCGCTCTGATGTCGGGCTGGAGACTGGAGCCGGCCTACAGTGACCTGGCCGGTGACTTTGGCAGCCTCGAGGCCGTGTTTGCGCTGCAAGGCGAGCAAATCACCAGTGACCTGCTTTCGGAGGTCATCCGTGTCGAGCGCAATGGCGTCAACTATTACGTCAAGCGCTACGTGGGTGCTGGCAGGGGCTTGCGGCGTTACCTGGGCAAACCTCGGGTGAAGATGGAATGGCAGAACCTCAAGCGCTTCGCCAAGTGGGGTATCCCCACTGCCGACGTGGTGGCCTGGGGGCTGGAGCGGCGGGGTGTGGCCTACGTTCGCGGCGCGATGATTACCCGGGAACTGCCGCGTACCGAAGACTTGTCGGCACTGGCCGAGCGACGCGATCCGAAACTATCGGATCGCGCGTGGGTCGATACTGTCAGTCGTCAGTTGGCCCAGCACACCCGGACCATGCACGACCACCGTTTCACCCATAACGACTTGAAGTGGCGCAACTTGCTGATCGACGATGAGGCCCGACTGTTTTTGATCGATTGCCCCAACGGCGATTTCTGGCGCGGTTTCTGGCTCAAGTACCGCATCACCAAGGATCTGGCGTGCCTGGACAAGGTTGCCAAGTATCAACTGTCGGCGACCCAGCGGCTGCGCTTTTACCTGCAATACCGCAACCGGACCCGGCTCAACGCGGCGGACAAAAAACGCATCCGGCATGTGTTGAGATTTTTCGAGGGGCGCGAATGACTGATTTTCTGGCCGCTGAAGACCGTGCGCTGCTTGAGCGCCATGGCCTCGGCACGTTCGATGCGCTCTGGACCAGGCAACTCGATGCGGTGGACGAACCCAACACCGGTCGCGGGGGCTGGAGCAGTGTGTTTCGGCTGGATCTGGAAGGTCATGGTTTCTACCTCAAGCGTCAAAGCAACTATCTGACCCGTACGTTACGCGCCCCCTTCGGCGAGCCGAGTTTCGCTCGCGAGTTTCGCAACATCTCCCGTTACCGGAAGTTGGGGGTTCCGGCGCTGGAAGCGGTGTTCTACGGGGAGCGCAAGGTTAATGGCGAAGTGCGCTCGATTCTGCTGACCCGCGCCCTGGACGGTTGGGACGACCTCGAGTCGCTGCTGCAGCGCTGGGATGAATTGAGCCCTGAGCAGCACTCGGAAATCCTCAAGGCCAGTGGCGAACTGGCCAGGCAGCTGCACGCTGCACGTCAGGTGCATGGGTGCTTTTATCCCAAGCATATTTTCATGCGCGCCACCGGCAACGGCTATCAGGCTCAATTGATCGATCTGGAAAAGACCCGACCTCTGCTGTATGGGCAGCGTGACCGGATCAAGGACCTGGAACCCCTGGCGCGTCGCGCGCCCGAGTGGGGCGAGTCGCAACTGCGGCAATTACTGGCAGCCTATCTGGATCAACCGCAGGACAGCTCGCTGGTCGACAGCTGGCTGAAGCGTTTGACCGTGCGGCGCAGTCAAAAGAGGCCACGCTGATGCGTTTGTCAGAACTGAAGGCTGCTGGCCGCAATCCCGTATTGCCGCTGAGCGTATCGCTGGCCGATGCCGCCGGCCCCGCCGAGCTGCAACTGCTGAGCCTGTTGCGGGTCTTGCCGGGGCAGCGTTATGTCGGTGCCGGCGTCTGGCGTGGCCGGCCGGTGTTGGCCAAATTGCTGGTCGGCGGCAAGGCTGCACGGCATTTTCAGCGTGAACTGGATGGCGTGCGCCTGCTCTCCGCCCAGGGGCTGACCACGCCGCAGCTGTTGGCCGATGGCCTGAAGGACGGCGAGGGTGGCTGGCTGCTGTTTGATTTCCTTGAGCAGGCCGAAAGCCTGGGCGACACCTGGAAGCAGGTTGAGCAGCAGCCCGTACTGTCCGATGGGCAAGGGGCGGTGTTGGCCGAGGCGTTGGGGGCGATCGGCCAGATGCATCGCAAGGGCCTGTGGCAGGAAGACCTGCACCTGGACAACTTGCTGCGTCAGGGCGGTCGCCTGTACCTGATCGATGGCGCGGGTATCTGTTGCGAGACGCCCGGCCAGCCGCTGTCACGGCAGAAGGTCCTGGAAAACCTCGGGGTGTTCTTCGCCCAGCTACCGAAGTCGATCGAGCCTTTCATTGAAGAGTTGCTGGTGTATTACCTGCTCAGCAACGGCGAGCACGCCTTGCCCATGGAAGCGTTGCAGAAGCAGATCGACAAGGTCCGCAGCTGGCGCCTCAAGGACTTCCTGATCAAGGTCGGCCGTGAGTGCACTCTGTTCAGCGTCCAGCGCGGGGCCTTCGGATTGCGGGCGATTCGCCGCGAGGAAGAGTCGTCGATGTTGGCGGTGCTGGAGCAGGCCGATGCCTTGCTCGACCAGGGACATCTGTACAAGACCGGCGGTGCGGCGAGCGTCGGCAAGGTCGAGGTGGATGGCCGCACGCTGGTGATCAAACGCTACAACATCAAGGGTTTCGCCCACTGGCTCAAGCGCTTCTGGCGCCCGAGCCGGGCCTGGCATTCATGGCGCGAAGGCAACCGCCTGGCGTTCCTCGGGATTGCCACACCCAAGCCGCTGGCGTTGCTGGAAAAGCGTTTTCTGTGGCTGCGCAGCCGGGCTTACCTGATCACCGAGTATCTGTCGGGGCCGGACATCATCGAACGTTTTGCGCCGTATGTGGAGCAGGGCGATGCACCGGAAGCCGAGCTGGCGGCGCTGGATCATCTGTTCGCCGAGTTGATTCGTGAGCGCATCAGCCATGGCGACTTCAAGGGCCATAACCTGTTCTGGCAGCGAGACCGCTGGGCGTTGATCGACCTCGATTCGATGTGCCAGCACGCCTCCCTTGGCAGTTTCGCCCCGGCATATGCAAGGGACCGTGCGCGGTTCATGCGCAATTGGCCTGAAAGCAGCGCGCTGTATCAGGTGATTGATCAGCGGCTACCCAAAGACATCTCCAGCGCTGACTGAATCGGGCCTGCGGCCCTTTCGCGAGCAAGTCGGATCGCCGCACCACCGCTCCCACAAGGATTGTTGGTGAACACAAAACCTGTGAGCACCTCAGTTTAAATGTGGGAGCGGGCTTGCTCGCGAAGAGGCCGGAACTGTCAGCCGAGAAAGCACACAAGTTCCTGTGAACCGTCCTACGCGATCTTGGGAAGCCATGAACTGTGGCCACAATCTCCCCGATGCTAGTTTGCCTGACGTTCCCGGAGGGCAGGCTGTGACGATCAAAATGGCAGTTGCATCAGGTGTCTTAACCGTGTCGCTAATGGGCTGCGGGACCGCCGCCACCGTCCTGCAGGATGAAGCCGAAGCAGCGCAGGGGTTGCGCAGGCAAAAGACCTATTGCCAGTCCATTCCCCGGGTCTATAGCGGCTTGGCTTACGACTTCTGTGTTTTGAATGCACCGCCAGACCCTACGGGTATTCTTGTGCCGTTCGTTTTGGTGGACCTGGCCGTGTCTGGCGCGCTGGACACCGTTGTCCTGCCATACACGATTTACCGGCAAAGCGTGGACGGCAATATCCTTGTCTATTGGCGACCTGCGCGCGGATGAAAATGCCGCGAGGTCCGCGCCGTAGTGGCTTGCCACTTGCGGCTAGAGGCTTGCCGCTGCTTTTACGCTATAATCCCGCCCTTTAGCTGTCTCTCGCCCATTGCGAGGGCACATTAATTTTTGAGGCGCTTGCGCCTGCATGCAGACTAAAGAGGCTAGACCCCTGTGGCATTGACGATTCTTGGCCTGTCCGGCGCCCTTAGCCATGATCCTTCCGCAGCCCTGTATATCGACGGCAAGCTGGTCGCGGCGGCTGAAGAGGAACGCTTCGTACGCGATAAACATGCAAAGAACCGCATGCCCTACGAATCGGCGAAGTTCTGCCTGGAACAGGCCGGTATCAAGCCGTCCGACGTTGACGTGGTCGCGATTCCGTTTGCCCCGATCAGCCTGTTCGGCAAGGCCCGCTGGCAGTACGCCAAGCGTTACTGGTACGCCCCGGACCGTGCACTCGACGCGATCCTGATGGGCAACCGTCGCTACAAGCGCTATCGCAACAAGATCGTCTGGTGCCTGGAGCAACTGGGTTTTGATCCGAAGAAGATCAAGATCGAGCCGGTCGAACACCACCTGGCCCACGCCTCCAGCGCTTATCACTGCTCCGGTTTCAAAGAGAAAACCGCGATCCTCGGGATCGACGGCAAGGGTGAGTACGCCACGACCTTCTTCGGTTATGGCGTAAACGGCAAGATCCACAAGATCAAGGAATTCTTCGATCCGGACTCCCTCGGCGGCCTGTACGGCGCGATCACCGAGTTCCTCGGTTTCGATATGCTCGATGGCGAGTTCAAGGTCATGGGCATGGCGCCGTACGGCGACGCCAGCAAATACGATTTCTCGCGCCTGGCTTCGTTCGAAAACGGCGAGCTGGTGATCAACACCGACTACGCCAACGTCATCGGCTTGCGTCGCTACAAAGAGAAGGGCAAGGGTTACTACTTCTCGCCGAAGCTGATCGAGTGGCTGGGTCCCAAGCGCGAAGGCGACATCGCCGACGAGCCTTACATCCACTACGCCGCCAGCATTCAAGCGTTGTTCGAAAAAATTGCGCTGCAGATGATCGATTACTACCTGGGCGACGTGCTCAAGGAAACCGGCAAGCTGGCCTACGCCGGTGGCTGTGCATTGAACGTCAAGCTCAACCAGAAAATCATTGCCCGCGACGACGTCAAGGAGCTGTTCGTACAGCCGGCGTCCGGCGATGCCGGTACCGCGGTGGGTGCAGCGGCCTACGTGTCTCACGCCCGTGGCGTACCGGTCGAGAAGATGGAACACGTCTACCTCGGCCCGTCGTACAGCAACGAAGATGTTATCGCTGCGTGTGCCCGTCACGAGAATAAGCCAGCCTGGCGCAAGCTCGACAACATGCCGGAGCAGATCGCCAGGATCATGGTCGATGGCAACCCGGTGGCGTGGTTCCAGGGCCGCATGGAGTTCGGTCCGCGTGCACTGGGTGGTCGCTCGATCATCGGTTGCCCGAGCGTGGCCGGCGTGGCCGACCGCATCAACCACCAGATCAAGTTCCGCGAGCGCTGGAGGCCTTTCTGCCCGTCGATGCTCGACACCGTGGCGCCGCAGATGATCAAGATCGATCACCCGGCTCCGTTCATGACCTTCACCTTCGAAGTGGCTGAAGAGTGGAAAACCCGCGTGCCGGAAGTCGTCCACGAAGACGGTACCTCCCGCGCCCAGGTGCTCAAGCGCGAATACAACCCGCGCTACTACGACATGATGAAAGCGCTGGAAGTGCTCACCGGCAACGGCGTGTCGCTCAACACTTCGCTCAACCGTCGCGGCGAACCGATGATCTGCTCGCCGACCGATGCGCTGAATATGTTCTTCGGTTCGGATCTACAGTATCTGATCATGGAAGACATCCTGGTGGTCAAAGAGGGCGCGAACGCCTATGACACGTTCGGCTGAACGCCATGTGCTGCAGTTCTGCCACGGCTATGACGGGCCGTTCCTGGACTGCGCACGGCAGTACGCCAGTCTGTTCGCGGGGAGCGGTTATCGTGTGACCACGGTGTTTCTCACCGGGGCCGCCGATGCCGAAGTCGCCGCGGGCTGCGCTTCCGATGAAGTGCTGTTCATGGAGTACAGCTCCAAGGCCATTCGCGGCCTGAAGCTGGGAGCCATCGGCGATCTGCGCAAGATCGCCGCGTCGCGCAACTTCAGTTTCTGCATCGCTCACCGCTTCAAACCCATCTATATCGCCTTGCTCGGTACGTCGTTGCCGGTCATTGGCGTGCACCACGGGTTTGACGACTACAAACGCGGCAGCCGCAAGCTGTTTGCGCATATTTTTCGCAAGCGTTTGAGTCTGCTCGGCGTGTCCGACGCGGTGCGCGACGACATGCGTAATTGCCTGCCGAAGTGGCCGGCTTCGCGAATTCAGACGTTGTACAACCGTATCGACGTGGATGCCTTGCAAGCCACGCAAGTGTCGGCTCGCGAGGCCCGGGAAACCCTCGGTCTGGCGGCGGATGCCTGGATCGTCGGCAACGTCGGACGGCTGCATCCGGACAAGGACCAGGCCACGCTGCTGCAGGGTTTCGCCGAGGCATTGCCGAGGTTGCCGGGCAACAGCCAGCTGGTCATTCTCGGTAAGGGGCGCCTGGAGGAAAAGCTCAAGGCTCAGGCCCGTCAGCTTGGCATTGGTGACCGAGTGTTGTTCCTTGGTCAGGTGCCGGATGCGCGCAACTATTTCCGGGCCTTCGATGTGTTTGCCCTGAGTTCCGATCACGAACCGTTCGGCATGGTGCTGCTGGAGGCCATGGCCGCCGGCGTACCCTTGCTGGCCACGGCCTGCGGCGGAGCGAAGGAAGTGGTCGAAGGCGTGGGCATCCTGTTCCCGTTGGGCGATGCCGGACATCTGGCCCAGGGGCTGCAACATCTGGCCGGCATGGATGATCAGCAACGCCGACAGTGTGCCGAGTTGATGCTCGAACGCTTGCGCGAGCGCTTTTCCGACCGAGCGGTGCGCGATGCTTTCTGGCATTTGCCACACGTTACCGAACTGGCACAGAGGGGCTGATGCTCAACCGATTTCAAGGCTGGCGCGAGCGTGGCTGGGCGGTAGTCGACGCCTCGACTTACGCCGAAACCTGGCAACGATATGGCGGCAGCGTCGCGACTCATCCCATGGTGGTCGAGCGGCTGGCGACACTGGCCGACATTCCGGTGCGCTACCTGGCCTGGTTGCAGGGTGGTGAGATCAAGGCGGCGATCCCGACCTGGGGGCGCGACCTGGCCTTGTCCAAGGACGTGCTCAAGCGTCGCGGCAAAAAAGGTCTGTTCGACCTGGGCAACGCCGAAATCATCCTGCCGGCCGCTGCCGATGCCACGGCGCCTTTGCGCCATCGCGCGCGGTATCTGTCGGCGCTGAACGAAGGCCGTTTCACTGGCATCAGGTTGCAAGCCGAACAATTGGCCATGGCCCGCACCCCCGAAGAACTGTCGAAAAAGTTTCGCTATAACCAGCGCCGCGAATTGCGCTTGCTGGAGGAGGCCGGTGGCGTGGTGCGACCGGTGTCCGAATTTTCCAGCGCAGAGCTGGCGGCTATTTATTGCGACCTGTTCCAGCGCCGCTGGGGCTTCCCGGCGACGGGGGCCGAACGCATGGCCGACGTCATCGAGTTGCTGCGTGAGTTGCTGATTGGTTCGGTGATTTTCCTCAACGATGCGCCGATTGCGATTCAATTGGTGTACCGCGTCGAAACCCCGCAATGGATCAGCGTCGAGTACATCAATGGTGGCGTTGACCCCGAAACCCGCGAATTCAGCCCCGGCAGCGTGCTGAGTTTTCTCAATACGCAGAGCGCCTGGGAGCATGCCCGGGCGCAGGACAAACCATTGCGCTTTTCCTTCGGTCGCGCCGACCGTGAGTACAAGGATCGCTGGTGCAACTCTGTGCCGGTCTTCACCGTATGAGCCAAGCCATGAGCCGCAAACAGCAACTGCTCAAGCGTCATCGGCGCAATAAACGTATCGGCCTGTTGATAGCGCTGGTGCTGTTGATCGTCATCGGGGTGCTGGTGGCCTGGTGGTTGCCGCTGGTGCTGGCGGTTCTGGGCTGGATTGCCCACGAAGCCTGGTTTGCCGATCATCTGTTCTACTCCCCGAAAGACGATTACCAGTACAGCTTTCCCCCGTACACGCCACAGCCCAAGGTGCACCTGAGTGGTGAACATTTGCGGCTGGACGAGGGCGTGATGCTGGTCGACGACGCGACACTGGTGCTGGCCCTGCGGGTAAAAAGCACCTGGCTGGGACGTTTTATCGATCCGGTGGTCGAGTTGATCGGGGGTGAAAGCCCAGACCGACAAACCTTCGAGCGCGGCGTAAACGGCCTGCGTTACCTCAATCTCAGTGGCCAGGCTCAGGCGCTGTCGCGTGGTGACCTGCGCTTGCGCGGGCATTTCTGTCGCGTGTTTGGCGAGCCTGTGCTGTGGGCGTTCGAGCATCCGGATTACCGGCGTCAGCGGGTGATGGTCATCGCGCCTCATGCTGATGACGCCGAGCTGGCGGCCTACGGTTTGTACAGTCAGGCCGACGAAACCTGGATCGTCACACTGACAGCGGGTGAAATCGAAGCCGAACACTATCAGCAGATGGGCCTGAACAAGGTCGATGCGGCTCGCTTGAAAGGCCGTCTGCGCACCTGGGACAGCATTGCCGTGCCACGTTGGGCCGGTGTACCCGAGGCTCACTGCGTACAACTGGGTTACTTCTGCCTGCAGTTGGCAAGCATGCAGTCCGCGCCTGCCGTGGCGGCGGGATCGCGGGAAGCGGACCTGAGCGATACCCGGCTGTTCCGTCAGTTGAATCCTTTCGCGCTGCCCGGCGATGCCGATGGTGCGCCGACCTGGAACAATCTGCTGGCGGATCTGCGCGAGTTGCTGCTGCGCGCCCGGCCCGAGGTGATCGTCCTGCCGCATCCGACCCTGGATCCGCATCCCGATCATATCTGTGCCCAGGCGGCAGTCCTTGAAGCCTTGCAGGGCCTGGACTGGCAGCCGACCACGCTATTGGGCTACGCCAATCACCTGCACGACAACGACCGCTGGCCGATGGGCGACAGCGGTGATGGCATCGCCTTGCCGCCGGCCTTCGATTCGACCCAACCGATGCAGCCTTATTGCCTGTCGATGCCGCTTGAGCAACAGCGGGACAAAGCCATGGCGTTAGGCATGATGCACGACCTGCAACCGGCGATGCCATTCAAGCGTCGCTTGCGTCGGTTGATACAACGGTTGTTGGCCGGCCGGTTGCCGCCAACCTATGGCGAGAACGAATTCTTTCGCAAGGCAGTCCGGCGCCACGAACTTTTGTGGTCCATCAAGCACACACCAGGCAATGTTTCTCAGCGGGGAGAGTTATGAGTCAGCGGTCAAAGGTCCTGCAACTGCAGCCTGACTACAACGTCAAAGCCCATGATTTCGCCGACCTCGCGGAGCAGATCGTCAAGGCCCTGCCCGGTGATCGCTATGAAGTGACCGCCGCGTTTCTGCGTGGCAAACCCGGGCCGGGCGAAGCGGTGAGCCGCGCCGACCGTTCGGTGTACTTCGAGTTTTCCGACAAGTCCCTCAAGGGCATGCGCCTGCGGGCGATGTGGCAGCTGTACAAGTTCTGCCGTCGGGAAAAATTCGATGTGGTGATCTGCAACCGCTTCAAGCCGGTGAACATGATGCTGGCGCTCAACCGCTGGTTGAAAGTGCCGTTGTGCATCGGCATTTCCCACGGTTTTGGCGAGTACGACCGTTTTTACCGGCGCCGCCAGACCCAGCGCCTGATCGATCGTCACTGGCGCTTCGTTGGCGTGTCGCCAGCGGTGAAACAGTATCTGCTGGACTGTGACTGTGGCTTCACCGACCAGAATACCTACGCCATCACCAATGCCATCGACATCGAGCAAGCCGAAGGTCTGCAACACAGTCGTGAAAAGGCCCGCGAAATGCTGGGCATCGATCCGTCGGTGCGGCTGATCGGTGCGTTGGGGCGACTGGTGCCGGTCAAGGGCCATATCTATTTGCTGCAGGCCTTTGCCGCGCTCAAGGACAAATACCCGAATACCCAGCTGGCGATCATTGGTGCCGGTCGCGAAGAGTCACGCCTGGCCGCGGAAATCGACCGCCTCGGCCTCGGCGGTCGTGCCCATTTGCTGGGGTTCAAGGAAATTGCCCTGCAGTACATTCGCGCTTTCGACATCTGGACCATGCCTTCCCTGGCCGAAGGCCTCGGGCTGGCGCTGCTTGAAGGCATGAGCGGGCATTTGCCGGTGATTGCCTCGAACGTGCCGGCCATGTTGCCGCTCATCGAGGGGGCCGGTGGCCTGGCGATTATGCCGAAGGATGTGCCGACGCTGCAGGCTGCGCTGGACACTTACCTCGGGCTGTCGGATGACGAGCTCAAGGCCAAGGGCGAGCAGGCCTTCCGTTATCTGCAACAACACCATGACATCGAGGAATTCCGTCGCGAATACCTCAATCTGATCGACTCCGGCCTGGAACAGGCCCGCAAGGAACAGCCATGAACGACGCGCAACCCATCGTCACGGTCATTATCGCGTCGTACAACCACGCCCCTTACATCGAGGAAAGCATTCTCAGCGTCCTCAACCAGACCTATCGGAACATTGAGTTGCTGGTGGTCGATGATGGCTCGAAGGATGACAGCGTCGAGCGGATCAAGGCGTTACAGGCCATCCATGGTTTCGACTTCCGGGTTCAGGAAAACCAGGGGCTGACCAACACCCTCAATGGTGCGATTGCCCGGGCAAAGGGCAGCCTGATCGTGCCGTTCGGTTCGGATGACATCATGTTGCCGGAGCGTATCGCCACACAGGTCGCTCATATGGACGGCAAGCCCGAGGTCGGCATTTGCGCCGGCAACATCGAGCTGATCGATGCCGACGGTAACCTTTACCCGGAGAAACGCCAGCGCCGGGATGTGCCGTTCCGTCGCCTGGACTTCGATGACATGTTCCTGGAGCGCAAGCCCTATCCCCCGGCACCGACCCTGATGATCCGTCGCGAAGCGCTGGAGCAGGTGGGCGGTTTCGACCCGACCATTCGCCTGGAAGACTTGCTGATCGAGTTGAAGGTGACCCATGCCGGTTATTTCATCGATGGCCTGAATGTGTTGATGGCGCGCTATCGCAAGCACGCCACCAACTCCTACAAGAACCACCGCTTCATGATCGACAGCATCCTGCGTACCTATGCGCTCTTCAGCGATCACCCGCTGTATGACGAGGTGCGTTACAAGTTTCTCAATTCCATGTTCCTCAAGACCGCCAACCGCGATCGCAAGTTGGCGCGTGAGTTGCTGGCGCAGATTCCGTTCAAGGCCTGGAACAGGAAAACCTGGCGTGGGCTGGGCCGGATGTATTTCTCACGGCTGGAGAAAGACTGAGCCAGGGGCCGGATTCAAAGGGGGGAAACATGGCATTGTCCGCAATGACATGTCCCTGGCGATTGCTCAACGTTATTGAGCCGTCTTCTCCGGCTCGTTCCTGAGCTTCCTGTTCTGGCGTAACCAGTACAGGGTTTTCTTGCCGGCATTGATACCTGGTTTTTCGATGTACTGGTAAGTCAGACTGCTGATGATGATCAGCAGGCAACTGCACACGGCTAGCAGCGGCAGGAAGACCCAGGCTTGTCGGGCGTCAAGATGCAATACCGGCGGCAGTCTCTGCAGCAGAATCCAGAGCACGAACCCGTGCAGCAAATACGTGCTGTAGCTGATTTCCCCGAGCCAGCGAATGCTGCGTGGCCTCAGGGCGCCGAACAAGGTATTGCCTGACGCCACAATCACAAAAAACAGTGAAAGCAGCAGCAACGCTCCCAGGTTGAATGCACGGTTGAACACGGTAAAGGCGATCGCCAATGCGAGCAGAGCGATGATGCCCGCCAGCGGAGACAAGCTCCAGGCGACCCATTGTGGGCGACGAATCCAGTACGCCGCAGCGATGCCGCCGAGGAAGCTGGCCAGGAAATGTTTCTTCAGCGAGTGTTCCCAGCCGACCACCTGGTACAGGGCGTAGATGCCGATCAGGCACAACACCGTCTGCATCCAGCCGCCACGATAAATGAACAGCATGGCGGCCAGTGGCAGGGCCATGTAGAAAAACACTTCGTAGCCCAGCGTCCAGGTGACATTGGAGATCAGCATGCCGGTCTGGTGGTACTGGTTGACGTCTGGCCGGTCGAAGGTCAGCCAGGCCAGGGTCTGGCCAATGAGCTGGATAACCGAGTCCTTGAGCTCCCAGCCCTGCAAATGGAACACGCTGACAAACACAGTCAACATCAGCGGCAGGTAGAGCGGGTAGAGGCGAAACAGCCGCGATACTGCAAACGCCAGCCAGTCGTGTTGCCGTCCGTGGGTGAGCAAACGGTCCCAGAACAGAAAACCGGTAATCATGAAAAAGAGGGCGACGCTGCCCTGGCCGAGCTGCGAGTAGAAGTTGCTCGGCGGAAAATCGATCACACCGGTTTGCAGAAAGATCCAGGTGATTATCGAGTGGTGCACGAACACGCCGAAAGCCAGATAGCCGCGTAAGCCGTCGATGCCGGCAAAGCGGCTTTCACCGCTATGCTCCAGCTGTCGGGCGAATCTCGGCACGGTGCGCAGCAGTAGCGCAGCGGTCGCGATGGCGAGCAGGTAGGCCGTCATCGCGATAAGCGGGTTGGTTTCGGTCATCGGTGAGCCTGGGCCGGAGGACTTCCGGCCAGCACTTGCCTGTGCAAATTATCCACGTCGGCTTTCGAAGCCGCTGCGGCGTATCCCTGCAGTAGCGCTTCGAAGTGGTCCTCGAACAGCCAGTGCCGATCTTCTGCGTAGCGCTGCATGTGGCGCAGATTACGCCGGCGCAGGGAAGGGCTCAATGATGAAGGGTAGATTCGCAGGTCGGCCAGGTCGATCAGGCCGAACTCGCCGTCCTCCAGTACCAGCACATTGCCCAGATGCAGGGAGCGGAAGTAGACCCCTTGCTGATGCAATTGAGCCATGAATTTGCCGAAACGCTCCACCAGTGCCTGGCGCACTGCCGGGGCCGTGATGCCTTGCAGGATCTGGCGCAGGGTGTTGCCTGGCAAGGGCGAGTAGTGCACAGCGGTGCTGCCGTCTTCGAACCGGTAAAGGTCGAGAATGTGTGGTGTCGGGATGCCCATGCCGCGCAGTTGCACTGCGTTGATGGCAAACCGATCGGAATAGGGTGTGAAACTGCCCGAGGTGTACCAGCGGCGGCGGCGGAACAGCTTGAGAAAGCTGCCATCGGTCAGGCGCAGGACCTTGGGGCCCAAACCATCTTCTTCGATGACCCGGGCATCGGCAATCAACTGTTGCAGGGCGCTTGGCGTTGCAGTCCTGATCGGCCTGTCCAGCAGGCGCCTGGCCCGTTGATTCATGCTCAGTGCGGCAATCAGTGCCAAGGGGATCCACAGCAGGAACCAGTGCTCCTTGGGACGAGAGATAATCCCGCCACCTTCGGTCAGGCCCGCACCGATACCGAATGCCAGCCAGGCCGAGGCCATGATAAACAGCGGTTGCACGCGATGGCGCCAGCTGCTGATGAAGCCCCACGCGAGGAAGAACAGCCATGGCAGCAGACCAATAATGCCGACGTAGTAGAGCACGCCCAGGGCAAAGCTATGGGGCTCCTGGAGGGGATAGCCGACGCCTGGGTCCAGGATCAGTTCGGCGTTGTAGCCGTGGCCGATCCATGGATGTTCAGCAATCCTGTCCAGGGTCAATTGCCAGAGCTCGATACGGAAGGAACTGCCTCTTTCGATGATCTTGTCCGCTAACAGCGCGAAAGTCGCGGCTCCGGCGATGAACATGGAGCCAAGCATGAGGACCGAGCGTCGATTCCAGCAGATGAAACACAACCACAGCGCAGCGAGCGTCAGCGCAACCAGTGGAGTCCTGGAACCGGTGGCCAGCACTGCGGCGAACATGATCGCCATCGCCGGTATGCTCAGCCAAAGTACCTGGCGCCGCTTGCAGGTCATGCTCAGGCTCAGCCAGTAGGTACAGAAAAAGCCGAAAACGTGGGAGCTGAGCAGTGGATTGTCGAACGCGCCTACACCGATCAGGCGCATTTCCGGTTGGTAGATCTGGCCGAACCTGTACAGGTTGTAGGCAGAGACGATCAGCGCCACCGTCGCGGCGCAGAACAGCAGGGGCTGGATGATTTCGCTGCGATAGCGCACCAGCATGTAGCAGCCGACGAACAGGAACAGGGTATGCAATGGCGGTTTGAACTGACCGAAGTCAATGCCGTCGTCCGGCCCCCACCACAGGCTGAGCAGTGCCCACGCCACAAACAACAGGGCTGCAATGACGATCGGTTCGTGCAGCAGTTCTTTGCTTAGCCGCGGACGCAGGCACAGGGCAATCAGTGCCGGAATGCTGAACAGGCCATAATAAAGCTTGTGATGCACACTGCGCCCCGGCAGGAAAAACAATGCACAAAGCAGCAATAAATAACCGAGCGGAAGGATCCACAAACAAATGAAATCGAAGATTCTGTTGGACGTGCTGTTCAAAGCGTTTAATTGCATGCTGAGTAACTTATTCCTGAATTGAGCGACCGTACCAAGGCAAAGACATCTGGTGGCTATTTGACGTGCCACAATACACAGACTGTATGCGATTGCCAGAACCCTGGGGAAGCTGTGCTAAAGTCAGCGTCCTTTTCATCGACATTCGCGTGATATGACCGACTCCAGTCTCTCCGCAAGCCCATCGAGCTTGAAAATCTACTTCCGTCTGCTCGGCTATGTCCGGCCGTACATCAGCCTGTTCCTGATCAGCATCGTCGGTTTTCTGATTTTCGCTTCGACGCAGCCAATGCTGGGCTACATTCTCAAGTACTTCGTCGACGGTCTATCCAACCCTGAAGCGGCGCTGTTTCCAACCGTGCCCTACCTCAGGGACCTGCAACTGCTGCAGGCGGTGCCGTTGTTGATCATCCTGATCGCCGCGTGGCAGGGATTGGGGTCGTACCTGGGCAACTACTTCCTGGCCAAGGTTTCCCTGGGCCTGGTCCATGACTTGCGGGTCCAGTTGTTCAACAACCTGCTGGTGTTGCCAAACCGGTATTTCGACAAGCATAACTCGGGGCACCTGATTTCACGTATCACCTTCAACGTGACCATGGTCACGGGGGCGGCAACAGATGCGATCAAGGTCGTAATTCGTGAAGGCATGACGGTGATTTTCCTGTTTGCCTCGCTGTTGTTCATGAACTGGCGCCTGACCCTGGTCATGGTCGCCATCCTGCCGCTGATCGCCATCATGGTGCGCACGGCCAGCAAGAAATTCCGCAAGCAGAGCAAGAAAATCCAGCTGGCCATGGGGGACGTGACGCATGTGGCGTCCGAAACGATCCAGGGCTATCGCGTGGTGCGCAGCTTCGGCGGTGAAAAGTACGAAGAGAAACGCTTCTTCGACGCCAGCCAGGGCAATACCGAGAAACAATTGCGCATGACCCGCACCGGTGCCATCTACACGCCGCTGCTGCAATTGGTGATCTACACCGCCATGGCCGTGCTGATGTTCCTGGTGCTGTTCCTGCGGGGCGATGCCTCCGCCGGCGATATGGTGGCCTACATCACCTTGGCCGGCCTGCTGCCCAAGCCGATTCGCCAGCTGTCCGAAGTCAGCTCGACCATCCAGAAGGGTGTGGCCGGTGCTGAAAGTATCTTCGAGCAACTGGATGTCGAGCCTGAAGTCGATACAGGCACCGTCGAGCGTGATGCCGTCAGTGGCCGCCTGGAAGTGCGCAACCTCAGCTTTACCTACCCTGAAACCGAGCGTCAGGTACTCAATGACATCAGTTTCTCGGTCGAGCCCGGGCAAATGGTGGCGCTGGTGGGACGTTCTGGCAGCGGCAAGTCGACCCTGGCCAACCTGATTCCGCGTTTCTATCACCACGACAAGGGCGAAATCCTCATCGATGGCGTCGAAGTGGAACAGTACAAGCTGTTGAACCTGCGTCAGCATATCGCCCAGGTGACCCAGCACGTGACCCTGTTCAGCGACACCGTGGCCAACAACATCGCCTATGGCGACCTGGCCGGCGCACCCCGTGAAGACATTGAAAAGGCGGCCCGGGATGCCTACGCGATGGACTTCATTGCCCAATTGCCCGAAGGTCTGGACACCCAGGTCGGGGAGAACGGCGTGCTGCTGTCCGGTGGTCAGCGCCAGCGCCTGGCGATTGCCCGGGCGCTGTTGAAAAATGCTCCGCTGCTGATTCTCGACGAGGCGACTTCGGCACTCGATACCGAGTCCGAGCGGCATATCCAGGCAGCCCTGGATCAGGTCATGAAAGGTCGCACCACGCTGGTGATCGCTCACCGCTTGTCGACCATCGAGAAGGCCGACCTGATCCTGGTCATGGATCAGGGGAAAATCGTCGAGCGCGGTACCCATGAGCAACTGCTGGCGCAAAACGGCTACTACTCGCGCCTCAATGCGATGGGCCTCGACGCCCCGGCCGAAGACATCGCCTGACCCCGAAAGGGCGAGCCTGGCTCGCCCCTTCGCACACCCGACGTGCAACGCGTCCGGTGATTTGTATCCAGACCTTTACGCTTCTTGACCAAACCGGAATAAATCTCGGCAACGTGCTTGTTAAGGTTCCTGAACGAACTTTGACTTGAATCGAGAGGGCCATCCCTTTCCCGCGGGTGTCTGGATGTTGCAACGTTATCTCTGGAAGCTGTTGCCCAAGCCGCAACGGGCTTTTCTGCTGGGGCGCCTGTCGGTCGTGGACCGTCAAGCGGTGAACAAGTCGATGTCGGCCAATGTCAGTTTCCCCAAACCCTTCGAGCAGCGTTCCTGCCTGTTCATCCACGTCCCTAAATGTGCCGGTAGTAGTGTCTGTGCGGCCATGTTCGACGACTGGAGCCCGGGCCACTTGCCGTTGTACTGGTACGAGCAGCAATTTCCCGAGCAGTTTGCCGCCAGTTTCAAGTTCGCGTTCGTTCGCGATCCCCTGGAAAGGGCCTACTCGGCTTACGCATTCCTTCGGGGCAACGCTTTGGGGAAACGGGATCACGCGGCACAGAAACTGGTCAGCCATTACCGCGACTTTGATGACTTCGTCGGCCGCTGGCTGCACCCGGAGACGATCCAGCGACAGCTGCACTTCGCCGCGCAAACGGATTTCCTGACGGATTCCATGGGCCATCTGGCGCTGGATTTCGTCGGCTACCAGGAGCACCTGGAGCGGGATTTCAGGTTGATTTGCGAGCAGTTGGACTATCCGGCGGATCTGCCCCACGTGAACAGGTCGCAGCAGCGGCGCCCGATGCCTGCGCGCGAGTTTTGCACGGTGCGCACCCGCAGGTTGGTGCGGCGGGTCTATCAGCGTGATTACGAGATGCTTGGATATGAATGAAGCCGCGCCGTTGTCTCGCCACTCGATCAGGCCCTACCCGTTATTGCTGTCGAGCGAAGACCGTGCGGCCCTCAAGTCGCAGACACCGCGCTGTCTCTGGCTGACGGGGTTGTCAGGGGCCGGCAAGTCGACCCTGGCCAATGCCCTGGAGCTGCAACTCAATCAACAGGGGTTGCACACCTTTTTGCTCGATGGCGACAACCTGCGCGCCGGTCTTTGCCGTGATCTGGGGATGGGGGCTGAATGTCGGCGGGAAAATATCCGGCGCACCGCCGAGGTGGCGCGCCTGATGGTCGACGCGGGTTTGATTGTGATCGTCGCGGCGATTTCGCCGTTCCGGGCCGAACGTGAGGCGGCGCGTCGATTGTTTGCAGACGGAGACTTCATCGAGGTGTTTGTGAGCACGCCGCTTGCGGTTTGCGCGCAACGTGATCCCAAGGGGTTGTATCGGGCTGCCCGGGAAGGCCGGATCAAGGATTTCACAGGCATCGACAGTCCGTACGAGGTGCCGCTGCATGCGGAGTGCGAAATCGATACGCAAGCGCTGGAAATGGGCGAAGCGTGCCGTCATCTGGCGGATTTTCTGCTCAAAAAATGAGCAATAAAAGCCGGCGAATCATCCCGTTGCAGCCTCCGCACAAGCCGACACCAACCCTGTGTTAATATCGCGCCCCTGTTCATTCTGTATGTGGGTTGCACCATGAAGTTGTCCATGCCGCGATTCGATCAAGCCCCTGTCTTGGTGGTCGGCGATGTCATGCTCGACCGTTACTGGCATGGTGGTACCTCACGGATTTCTCCTGAGGCGCCGGTGCCGGTGGTCAAGGTCGATCACATCGAGGACCGTCCGGGCGGCGCTGCCAACGTTGCCTTGAACATTGCCGCCCTGGGGGCTCCGGCCTCGCTGGTCGGTGTCACGGGTGACGATGAAGCCGCCAACAGCCTGGTCAACAGCCTCAAGGGCGCTGGCGTGCGGGCCATCTTCCAGCGTATTGCGCACCAGCCGACCATCGTCAAGCTGCGGGTCATGAGTCGTCACCAGCAATTGCTGCGTATCGACTTCGAAGAGCCCTTCGCCACCGACGCGCTGGCGCTGGCCGCGCAGGTCGATGAGTTGCTCGAAGGCATCAAGGTGCTGGTGTTGTCCGACTACGGCAAAGGCGCGCTGAAAAACCATCAGGCGCTGATCCAGGCCGCCCGTGCCCGCGGCATTCCGGTGCTGGCCGATCCCAAGGGCAAGGATTTCTCGATCTACCGTGGCGCGAGCCTGATCACGCCAAACCTCAACGAATTCGAAACCATCGTCGGTGGTTGCGCCGATGAGCACGAGTTGGTGAGCAAGGGCGCGCAGCTGATGCACGACCTGGACCTCGGCGCCTTGCTGGTGACCCGTGGCGAGCACGGCATGACCCTGCTGCGTCCGGATCATCCTGCGCTGCACTTGCCGGCCCGTGCCCGCGAAGTGTTCGACGTGACCGGTGCTGGCGATACGGTGATTTCCACCCTGGCGGCTGCGATTGCCGCGGGTGAAGAACTGCCCCACGCGGTGGCCCTGGCCAACCTGGCGGCCGGTATCGTGGTCGGCAAACTCGGTACGGCGGCCATCAGTGCGCCGGAACTGCGTCGTGCGATTCAGCGCGAGGAGGGTTCCGAGCGCGGTGTGCTGGGTCTTGAGCAACTGTTGCTGGCGGTCGATGATGCCCGTGCGCACAACGAACGGATCGTGTTCACCAACGGTTGCTTCGATATCCTGCATGCCGGCCACGTGACCTATCTGGAACAGGCGCGGGCCCAGGGCGATCGCCTGATCGTCGCGATCAACGACGATGCATCGGTCAGCCGACTGAAAGGGCCGGGCCGTCCGATCAACAGCGTCGACCGGCGCATGGCGGTGCTGGCCGGTCTGGGCGCGGTGGACTGGGTGATCAGCTTCCCGGAGGGCACACCGGAAAACCTGTTGAGCGCGGTCAAGCCGGACGTGCTGGTCAAGGGCGGGGACTACGGGATCGACCAGGTGGTTGGCGCGGACATCGTGAAAGCCTACGGCGGTACCGTGAAAGTGCTGGGGCTGGTGGAAAACAGCTCGACCACCGCGATTGTCGAGAAGATCCGCAAGTCTGAATAACGCAGCTTTTGTAGGAGCTGGCTTGCCAGCGATGGTCGTTAACGATGACGCTAATCCATTGAACAGATGCGGCGTCCTTGAGTCCATCGCTGGCAAGCCAGCTCCTACAGGGTTATGTGGGCACCTTCAGGAGCTGACCTTTTTACGCGGCACGATCTTCTTCAGAAGCAGTTTTGCCCTCCCGCGCAACCGCGCCAGCCCCGAATCCTTCCCCGGCGGGGTCAAGCCTTGCTGCCTCACCCAGTCCTTCCAGCGAATTCGTTCATCGCGCACCAGCCAGCCTTCCTGTCGGGCAAAACTCTCGGCCAGGTACAGGCCGCGCGTGCTGGCCGGGTACAGCTGATCCTTTTTCAAGGTGTAGAGCTCAGCCATCGGGTGGCCGTCCTGCAAGGGCATCAAGTACAGATCGGGTCGTTTGCGGTCGAGACGGGCGACGAGTTGATCGCCTTCCAGTCTTTCATCGACATGGAACAGGCTCAGGGATTTGGCTTCCTTGGGAACGTCCAGGCGCAAGTCGTAAATCAGTTGCAGTGACGCCGTTGGCAAATGCACATAAGCCCGCGGACGCTCCATCAGCATCAGATTGGCGCAACGTACCGGCCGCGCCGAGCCGGACAGTGGCGACAAGCGAAATGGCAGGGCTTCACGGTAATGCAGGGCGGCCGAGTAGGGTGTCGGCAGCCAGGTGTCATTGAACCGCCCGCCGAGCCAGCCTTCGGGGGTTTCCAGCAGGCATTCTTCGGCAATCTCCTGGATCGCTGTGTGCAAGGGCAGGTTCAGTTCATGGGCCGGCACGTATCCGGAGATCAGCTTGAGCACCACATCGCCGCGGTCCTGCCGACGCTGGCGCACCAGCACCCAATAGTCACGATTCTGCCAATGCAGGGTCAGGCGCACCGAAACCCCGAGATTGGCCAGCTCCAGGGCAAACCGTTCGCTGTCGCCGACCGTTACCGGCCGACGACGTTGCAGGGTCTGGGAGAAATTCAGCGGCCTGCCGACGCTCTGATAAGCCAGGCCTTCGGGAGTCGCTTCGACGAATAACGGCAGGGTCTTGAAGTTGCTCGGGTTCTTTCTTATGAGCGTGCGCGGCATGTCGGCTCCTGCTTAAGGCCGCGTGGGCGGCATCAGTGGCTACGTAGGACCTGGGCAACGGTCGCGACATTGTGGGCGAGGTGCAGCGGATTGATGGTTCCGACAATAGCGCTGGCAACACCCGGATGTTCAAACAACAGCTCGAAACTGGCGCGCACCGGATCCACGCCCGGACTCAGACATACATGACCACTGGCGAGGGCTTTTTTGACCAGAATGGCTTTGCCGTGTGCAGCAGCATAGTCAATGACGGTCTTCTCGTTCTGCTCGTTCAGATTGTAGGTGACCATCGCGCAATCGCCTTGCTCCAGCGCCTTCAGGCCGCCGTCGACGGTTTTGCCGGAAAAACCGAAACCGCGAATCTTGCCTTCGGCCTTGAGCTCGGCGAGGGTTTCGTAGACTTCGCTGTCATTGAGGATCGCCAGGTCGTTACCATCGGAGTGCACCAGCACCAGATCGATGAAGTCCGTTTCCAGGCGTTGCAGGCTGCGCTCCACCGACATTCGCGTGTGCGCAGCGCTGAAATCGTGACGGGACTGGCCGTCGGCGAACTCTTCGCCCACCTTGCTGACAATCACCCAATCCTGACGCTGGCCGCGCAGCAACGGGCCGAGGCGTTCTTCGCTGCGACCATAGGCCGGGGCGGTGTCGATCAGGTTGATGCCCAGGTCGCGGGCGAGCTTGAGCAGCATGCGTGCTTCATCGTCATCGGGGATCTGGAAGCCGTTGGGGTACTTCACTCCCTGGTCGCGGCCCAGTTTCACCGTGCCCAGGCCCAGGGGTGAAACCAGCAGGCCGGTGCTGCCCAACGGGCGATGCAAGTCGTGCAGGGTCGGTTGGCTCATGGCAGCAGTTGCTCCCAGGCAGGTACGCCCATTGGCGGCTTCGGCAGTTCAGGCAGCGCTGCCGGGTGGCTTGGCTGGATACCGTCGCGGGTCAGGCTGGCAATGACCCGGTCGGCGAAGTCCGGCGCCAGGGCGAGTTTGGTTGGCCAGCCCACCAGCAGGCGATCCTGTTCGGCGAGGAAGGCGTTATCCGGGCGGGTCAACCCCGATTGCAGCGGTTCGGCGCGATCGACCCGCAGGGTCGCCCATTGCGCGCTACTCAGATCGATCCACGGCAGCAACTGGCCAAGCTCTTTGCGGGCGGTAGCGATTTGCTCGGCGGGCTCGCGGGCCACGCCTTCGGCTTCCGCGATGTCGCCGCCCAGGTACCAGACCCATTGACCATCGGCGGCCGGGTGGGTGGTCACGGTCAGGCGCGGTTTGGTGCCGCCGCCCAGGCAGTGGGCGTACAGTGGCTTGAGGCCCGGGCCTTTGGCGATGATCATGTGCAGTGGTCGGCGCTGCATGGCCGGCTGGCTCAGGC